>JANNNM010000901.1:0-6892 GCA_031398535.1 Betaproteobacteria bacterium
CACGCAGATCGAGCGCTACCTGCTGCCGTACGCGGCGGGCACGAAGAAGTCCTGCCTTGCGCTCACCGAGGCCGGTGCCGGTTCCGACGCCGCCGCGATCACGATGCGCGCGGTCCGGCGCGGCGACCGCTGGGTCCTGAATGGCAGCAAGATCTTCATCTCGAATGCCAAGTCGGCGGACTTCATCATCACGATGGCGGTGGCCGAAAGCGATTCCGGCGAACGCCTTGGCATCAGCGCATTCCTGGTCGACCGCGACACGCCGGGCCTGTCGATCCCAAGTTCGTATCCGATGATCGGCGAGTACCACCCGTACGAGGTGCTCTACGACAATGTCGAGGTCGGCGACGACCAGTTGCTGGGCGATCCCGGGCGCGCGTTTGGCCCGCTGCAGCGGCGCCTCTCCATCCGCCGCGCGGAAATCGGCGCCCGCTGCGTGGGCCTGGCGCAACGCTGCCTCGACATGATGATCGAACAGGCGCAGCTGCGGCAAACATTTGGCAAGCCACTAGCGGAGCGCGAGAATGTGCAGTCGTGGATCGCCGAGACGTGGCAGGAAATCGAGACGGTACGCATGCTGACGTGGCGGCTTGCCTGCCGGATCGACCAGGGTGGCGACATTCGCCGCGAAGCCTCGATGGTCAAGGTGATGGGCACGGAGATGATCGGGCGCGTTGTCGACCGTGCGATCCAGCTCTTCGGCGGCATGGGCGTCAGCAAGGCCCTGCCGCTCGAGTACATGTACCGGATGGTGCGGGTATACCGGATCGTCGAGGGTCCAAGCGAGATCCACCGTTCGATCATCGCGCGCGAGTTGCTGGGAATGCGCGGCCGCGACCGGTAGTCGCCCAACCGACAGGCGCGGTGCCTACTTCGTGATCTGCCTGAACGCGCTGCGCAGCGGCTGGTCCGACACCTGCAGCAAACCATCGAAGGGCTGGTCCATCTCCAGGATCAGGAAGATCGCGGTGGATACCGACAGCGCGCATACGACGATCACCGCCACCGCCGTGCGGTTGCGTGGCGCAAAGAGGCCTAGACTCGCGAAGATCACGGCCAACCACAGCACCAGCACGATCAGGAAGGGGCGCTGGATCGAACTGGCGCCGCTTTCGAGCAGCAGCCAGCGCGATTGCTCGAGTTCCGCCGCCAGCGACAACGCGCGCGACTGCAGCCATTTCTGCGCGTCGTCCGTGGGTTTGAGCTGCCGCACCGTGGTCTGGAATTTCTCGATCCCCGAGCTCTCGGCGTGCAGTCCGTCAAGCAGCGCGGTGTCTTTGGTCTCGACCCAATTGAGGATCAATTTGCGGCTCGCCAGTTCGTGCAGCTGGGCGCGCGCATCCTTCGCTTCGGAACCGTATTGCACCAGCGCCCGGTCGAGCAGCACCACGCGCGCGGCGCTCTGCTTGATCTCGTCGCTGCGCTGGTCGAAGGACGCCTTGGCCGAGGCCACCATCAGGCCCAGCACCAGCGCTGCCAGCGTGGCAATCACGCCGACGGCGATGTTGACGATGTTTCGCGTTTCCTCGCCGATGTGCTCGGGGGGCAGCACCCGATTGAGGAACATGCCGAAGAGCGCGCCCCCCATCACCACCAACGAGACGAGCCCGGTGACGACGACGTCATTCATCGTGCATCCCTAGCCCGTGACGTCATAGCCCGCATCCTCCACCGCCTCGCGCAGCGCCGGAACGTTGGTTTTGTCAGCATCAAAGGTGACGGTGGCCTGCCCCGGTGTGAGCGTAACCGCCGCGTCGCCGACGCCAGGCACGGCCTTCAGCACCCGCGTGACGCTCGCCACGCAACCACCGCAGGTCATGCCATCGATCTTGAGTGTCGTCGTTTCCATCGTTGCTCCTTCAAGGTGTTGCCAAATCGGTTGAACGTGGCCAGCAGCCCGCTACTCGATGTCCAGCACCCACTGGATCAGCTGCTTCATCAGGAAGCCGAAGATGCCGAACGAAAGCACGAAGAACAGGATGAACGTGCCCAGGCGCCCCGCCTTCGAATCGCGTGCCAGCTTCCAGATGATAAACAACATCAGCGCGATGAAGGCACCGATTCCCCAGGTAAGCCCGATATGCGCGATCTGCGCCTCGGTCATCCCGAAAACGGTGTTGTTCATCCGCGCGGCTAGTCGTAGCGCAACGGCACGCCGTCGGTCACCACGAGGTCCTTGTAGGCGTGCCACGTGGCATGCCCGATCAGCGGCACCGCGACGATGAAGCCCAGCATGGCGGTGACGATCGACGCCACGATGGCGATCAGGATCAGCCCGGCCCACAGCGCCATCGTCACCGGATTTTCCCCCACGGCCCGGGCGCTGGTCAGCAATGCCTGCCGGAAGCCGACCTGCCGGCCCAGCAGCAGCGGGGGCGACACCGCGGCGAGCGCAAAGACCACCGCCGCGCCCAGGCCACCGACGATCATCCAGAGCGTGAACAGCAGGTTGCCCTGCTGGACGGCGGCATAGCGAATAAATTCGGCGGGCGTGCGAATCGGCGTCGGCACGAACAGCCAGAACAGCAGGGCCGAGACCAGCACCCACAGGCTGCCCAGCACCAGCAGCAACAAGCCCATCCGCACCAGCGGCCGCGAGTCCCGCCGCCATGCGGTGACCACCGCCGCCAGCCCGGCCTGCTCGCCCCGCGCGTTCAGGCGGCTCAATTCGTAGAGACCGGTGCACAGGATGGGTCCCACAAGCAGAAACCCGGAGAAGGCACCCGGCGCCAGCCACCAGTACAACTGCGCGATCGCAATCACGATCCAGCCGCCCACCGTGACGGCCAGGCCCTGCAGCAGGCTCGCCATCGGCGCCGCCCGCAGGTCGCGTAACCCCAGCGCCAGCCAGCGCCAGACCCGCTGCGGCGGCACCTGGCGGACCGGCAGCGGCTCTCTAGCGCGGTCGTCCGCCACTGACGAACTCGATCGAAGCCTGGAACAGCGGAAGATCCTTCGCGTAGTCCACCGGGTCGGCGCGATCGATCTGGATCCATTCCCGGGTACTGGCGACGCCACCGGGCGCAAACGGCACGACATTGTCCCGCGAGAATCGCAGTTCCGTCGTCGTCGCTACCGGCAGGCGCAGCCCGACCCCGCTGCCGCTGATGCAGGCAAACATCTTGTCGGCGGTGTAGTAGGCGTGAAGGCTGTTGATTGTCCGGGCGCTGACGCCGGGAAGCGCAAGCAGCAATGCGTCAAGCGCTGCCTTGCGGCGGGACAGGGGCGTGTCGATGGTCATGGGAAGCGTCGTCGTTGACTTCACTGCTACTGGAATGATGCCTACTGCGGCGGTCGCCACCGCGACAGCAGCAACGCGTTGCCCACCACGGAGACGGAACTGGCCGCCATCGCCGCACCCGCGATCACCGGGTTGAGAAGTCCGAATGCGGCCAGCGGAATGCCGAGCACGTTGTAGGCGAACGCAAAGAACAAATTCTGCCGGATCTTCGACAGTGTGGCACGCGACAGCATGATCGCATCGACTACGGTGCCGAGATCGTCGCGGAGCAGCGTGACGTCGGCGGATTCCACGTCCACATCCGCGCCGGCGCCCATTGCGAAGCTGACACCCGCTGCCGCCAACGCGGGCGCGTCGTTGACGCCATCGCCGACCATGCCCGTGACAATGCCGCGCGCATTGGCGGCGCGCACCTCGGCCGTCTTGTCGCCCGGCGCCATGCCCGCGCCGAACGTCGTGATGCCCACCGCCGACGCCACCGCGCGCGCGGTCGCCGCATGGTCGCCGGTCCGCATCACGACCTCGATGCCGGCCTCGCGCAACCGCGCCACCGCGCGCGCCGATGTGGGCCGCACTGCATCCGCCAGCGCAATCCAGCCGAGGAAGCGAGCATCGACGGCAACGCCAACGACCGATTGTCCCTGCGCCAGCAACGGGGCCAGCGTGACCTCGTCGATCGCCACGCCGTGGGACGTGAGAAATGCCGGCGAACCCAGCCGCGCGATGCCATCACGCGAGGGCACCCGTCCCGCGACGCCCTGCCCGGGAACCGCATCGAACTCGGTGACCGCTTCCTGTTGCAGCCACTGTGCTGCGGCGCGAATCGCCTGCGCCAACGGATGCGTGGACCCTGCCTCGAGCGCGGCGGCGATGCCGAGCACATCCTCGCGCGTCGTGCCCTTGGCAGGCGTCACTGCCGTCACTTCGGGGCGTCCTTGCGTCAGCGTGCCCGTCTTGTCGACGAACAGCATCGTCAGCCGTCCCGCGCTTTCCAGCGCCGTCGCATTGCGGATCAGGATGCCGGCGCGCGCGCCGCGCCCAGTGCCCACCATGATCGCGGTGGGCGTTGCCAATCCCAGCGCGCAGGGACATGCAATCACGAGTACCGCCACCGCATGCACCAGCGCCCGCGTCGCGTCACCGGTGATCCACCACGTGCCGGCAAAGGTGAGGATGGCGATCACGATCACGATCGGCACGAACACGCCGGCCACCTGGTCGGCCAGCCGCTGGATGGGCGCCTTCGATCCCTGCGCCTGCGCCACCAGCCGCACGATGCCGGCCAACAACGTGGTGCTGCCCACGCCAGTGGCTTCGCAGCGGAGCATTCCCTGCTGGTTCACGGTGCCGGCGAACACACGGTCGCCGGCATTCTTGGCCACCGCCAGGCTCTCGCCGGTCAGCATGCTTTCGTCGACGCTGGACGTGCCTTCGCGCACGATGCCGTCGACGGGAATCGCCTCGCCGGCGCGCACGGCAAACATGGCGCCCTTCGCGACCTCGGCCAGCGGCACATCGACGAGCACGCCGTCGCGCATGATGTGCACGATGCGCGGCTGCAGCTTCAGCAGGCCTTCCAGCGCCGCCGAGGTCCCGCGTTTCGCGCGCGCCTCGAGCAGCTTCCCCAGCAGCACCAGCGTGATCACCGCCGCACTGGCTTCGAAGTAGACATGCTGGTGCGTGAGGCCGAGCAACGTGACGACGGCGCTGAACACATACGCCATCGTCGTGCCCAGCGCGATCAGCACATCCATGTTGGCGCCGCCGCCGCGCAGCGCATGGAAGGCGCCGACGTAGAAGCGGCGGCCGATCCAGAACTGCACGGGCGTGGCCAGCAGCAGCTGCTGCAGCCAGCGCGGCAGCAGGTCGGTGTGGCCGGCACTGAAGAGGCCGCCACCCGTCAGCATCGGCACCATCTGCGCGAGCAGCGGCGCCGTCAGCACTGCGGCGATGATGAACTCACGCAGCGTGGCGGCGTACTCGGCGGCCTTGCGCGCCTGGTCGCGCTTGCGGTCGGCCTCGGCGTCCTGCCGCAGCGTCGCGCCGTAACCGGCGCGCGCGACCGCCACGATCAACTGGTCGACCGACGCGACGGCGGGATCGAAGCCCACCGCCGCGATCTCGGTGGCGAAGTTGACGTTGGCGTGCACGCCGGGCACGCGGTTCAGCACTTTCTCGATCCGCGTGGCGCAGGCCGCGCAGGTCATGCCCGTCAGTCCAAGCTCGGCGCGCTGCTCGGCAACGGGCGTCGCTGCGTATGAGTGTTCCCCCCGAACGGCGCTGCGCGCCGCTCCCCCCGAGGGGGCAGTTCCTTGGCGCGGCCCGGCGGAAGTCATGAATGTTCCCCCCGAACGTCGCTGCGCGCCGCCCCCCCCCGAGGGGGCAGTTCCTTGGGGCGGTCCGGCGGAACTCATGACTGGGGCTAGCTCTCGCGCTTCAGTTGCGGGAACAGGATCACGTCGCGGATCGACGGCGCATTGGTCAGCAGCATCACGATGCGGTCGATGCCGATGCCCTCGCCCGCCGTGGGCGGCAGCCCGTACTCCATCGCGCGGAGGTAATCGGCGTCGAAATACATGGCTTCCTCGTCCCCCGCCGCGCGCGCATCCACCTGCGACTGGAAACGCGCCGCCTGGTCCTCGGGATCGTTCAGCTCGGAGAAGCCGTTGGCCATCTCGCGGCCCGTGATGAAGAGCTCGAAGCGATCGGTCACCGCCGGGTTGGCATCGTTCGCGCGCGCCAGTGGCGACACATCGGTCGGATGCGCGATGATGAACGTCGGCTGGATCAGCTTCGACTCCGTGTTGGCCTCGAAGAGCTTCAGCTGCAGCATGCCGAGGCCGTCGGTGGCATAGACCTCGGTGCCCGTGGCGGCCAGCGCCTTCTTCAGGTAATCGAGTTGCGAAAGATCCGCCAGCGCGTGCTCCGGGTTGTACTGGTGGATGGCCTGCGCCATCGTCAGCCGGTCGAAGGGCTTGCCAAGGTCGATGGCCGTGCCCTGGTAGTCGACGGTCGTGGCGCCCAGCACCTTCTGCGCGCATTCGCGCAGCAGTGCCTCCGTCAGGTCCATCAGGTAGTGGTAGTCCTGGTAGGCCTCGTAGAACTCGAGCATCGTGAACTCGGGGTTGTGTCGCGTCGAGATGCCTTCGTTGCGGAAGTTGCGGTTCACCTCGAACACCTTCTCCATGCCGCCGACGACGAGCTTCTTCAGGTACAGCTCCGGCGCGATGCGCAGGAAGAGCTCCATGTCGAGCGCATTGTGGTGCGTGACGAACGGCCGCGCCGCGGCGCCGCCGGGAATGGGATGCATCATCGGCGTCTCGACTTCGAGATAGCCGCGCGCCACGAAGAACTCGCGCATCGCCTGCACGATCTGCGAGCGCTGCATGAACACCTTGCGCGCGTCGGGATTGGTGATCAGGTCGACATAGCGCTGTCGATAACGCTGCTCCTGGTCCGTCATGCCGTGGAACTTCTCCGGCAGCGGCCGCAGCGCCTTCGCCAGCAGGCGAAGATTCGAGGCGTGAATCGTCAGCTCGCCGGTTTTGGTTTTGAATAGTGTCCCGGAAACGCCGACGATGTCGCCCAGATCCCAGTGTTTGAAATCATCGTAGTTGCTTACTTCATTGGAAACATAGAGCTGGATCCTCC
>JANNNM010000049.1:0-1430 GCA_031398535.1 Betaproteobacteria bacterium
CAAGGTGCCCAAGATCGCCGGCCAGCATTCGGCGTACCTCATCGCGGCACTGAAGGAATACAAGGCCGGCAACCGCGGCCACCCGTCGATGAAGGCCATCGCCGCGTCGCTGTCCGACGCCGACATGGCGGACATCGCCGCCTACTACGCGCAGACGCCGCTGCAAACGGCGGTGAAATGATGAAGCCCATGTTTGTCTTCAAGTTTGCTGCGGTGACCGCGGCTGCCGCGTTGCTGGCCTGTGGTGGCGCGTCGGCCGCCGACCTCGTGGCCGCGAAGAAGAAGGTGCAGGAAGTGTGCGCCGCATGCCATGGTCTTGACGGCATCTCGACGGTGCCCGACTTCCCCAAGCTGGCGGGTCAATATCCCGACTACATGGCCAAGGCGCTGCGCGACTACAGGTCGGGCGTGCGCAAGAACGCCGTGATGGCCGGTTTCGCCACGCAGCTGACGGACAAGGACATCGAGAACCTGTCGGCGTACTACGCCGCGCAGCCTTCGGTACTGTCCAGCCGGTATTGAACGCGGCAGCGCCGGCGTTCGTTTCCTGGACTGAGAACGAAGCAGCGCACACCGCGCACTGGCGCTCCGAGCGCGGTGCAAGCCCGCCGGCCCGCATCATCGTGGCCGACGACACCATCCCGGCCGATGCCGCCTACGACCTCGCCTGCCAGGGCACCGGCATGCTGTGGCGTGGCGATTTCCAGAACGCCCGCCAGATCCTCGTCGCGCTGGCCGCGCGCGCCGACCGCCCGCCGCGCAAGCGCCGGATCAAGGATGCGGCCAAAACCCCCGCTACGCTCGCTGATGCGTTCCATCGGCACCGGTTGGCGCGGTCGCAACGGGCGCGCACGCTGGGCATGCTGTTGATCGAGCTGGACGCGGATTACGTCGTCGACCTGCGGCGCTCGCCGGACCTGCGGGACGCCTGCCTCGAAGCCTGGGGGCCGCCCGCAGGCGGCGGCACCACCGTAGCGTCGTTGCGCGAATTGCTGGGACTCATCGGCGCGCACGAGTGGCGCACGAAGGGCATCGAGATCCCCGCCGTCGGCGGGCGCATCCATCCGCATTACGGCGTGTTCACGCCGATCCGCAGCGAGTACATCGATCTGGTCGCGAAGGAGCCGCTGCCAGCCGCGATTGCCGCCAACAGCACCGCGTTCGACATCGGCACCGGCACCGGTGTGCTGGCGGCGGTGCTGGCACGGCGCGGCGTGAAGCACATCGTGGCCACGGACATGGATCCGCGCGCGCTGGTCTGTGCCCGCGAGAACCTGAAGACGCTGAGTCTTTCCCGGCATGTCGATGTCGTGCAGGCCGACCTGTTTCCCGAAGGTGTTGCCGCGCTGGTGTTGTGCAACCCGCCTTGGGTGCCGGCGCGGCCCAGTTCGCCCATCGAGCACGGTATCTTCGATTTCGAAGGCGCGATG
>JANNNM010000845.1:0-2617 GCA_031398535.1 Betaproteobacteria bacterium
CTGGTATGCGTCAGCTTCTTCATGAAGACCATCATCCCGCTGCGGATGGTGGCCATCGCCAGCAACCTGGGCTTCATCGTCTTCGGCATCATGCTGCGCCAGTGGCCGGTGCTGGTGCTGCATTGTGCGCTGCTGCCCATCAACATCTGGCGCGCATTCGAGATGGTGCGGCTCACCCGCCGCGTGAAGTCCGCCGCCAACCACGGCGACCCGACCAACATCTGGCTGCGCCCGTACATGAAGCGGAAGCGCTTCGCCAAGGGCGAGGTGGTGTTCCACAAGGGTGACACCGCGTCGCTGATCTACTACCTGGCCGAAGGCACCATCGAGTTCGTCGAGATCGGCGAAACGCTGAAGCCGGGGCACGTCTTCGGCGAGATCGCGTTCTTCACGCCGCAGCGGCAGCGGCTGCTGACCGCGCGCTGCGCCGAGAACAGCACGGTGCTGTACGTGGGCGAGGAAACCTTGCAGCAGCTCTACTACCAGAACCCGGAGTTCGGGTTCTATCTCGTCAAGCTGGTGGCCGAGCGCTTGGCCAGCAACGTCGTGCGGCTGGAGTCGAAGCTGGAAGGCACGCCGCCGCCGCCGGCACCGTAGCACAGGGCACGGCGACGCCCGTATGGCGGCGCTGGGGGGCCATCATTGCCGGCTTCCCTTGGCGTCCTTGAACACCGAGCGCAGGTGCATGGTCGATGGGCGCGGCCCGCCGCTGAATGCCAGCCAGTAGTCGGGCCCCGGCACATAGAAGACCTGCCGACCGACCTGGAAGACGTCGAACTCGAGACCCGCGCCAACGCGCATCTGCAGTCCGCGAGGACCATTGCCGATGGTGACGGTGCCCAGGCTGTCGACCGTCCAGGTGCCCGCAACGGCTTGCCGCGTGGCCTTGGTGAAGGACTCGAAACTGACCGCAGGTTCGACCGCCGCCGGTTGGCCGGCCAATGCGTCCACCAGCGCCCGCTCCAGCGTCACTGTCGGCCACGGCGGAAGGCTGCTGTTGCTGACGAAGACCACCGCTTCGTTGCGCGCGCGATCCCAATACACAAAGCCGTGGAAGGCGTTGAGGCTGCCCGTGTAGTAGCAGCGGGTCGACGTATCGTCGCAGAACCAGCTGAGACCATTGATCGATGACGGTTGGCCGGCAATGAGGCTGCGCCGCATGCCGGCCGCCAACACCTCCGGCGGCAGCGCATTGCCGCTGGCGTTGGCACCGGCCCAACGGGCAAGGTCGGCCGCCGAGAAATAGAAATTCGACGCGCCAAGGAAAGCTTCCATGTCGAAGACGTCAACGACCTTCCAGCCATCGTCCTGCCACCGATAGCCCATGGTCCGCGTGCCCGGCCAATCCGCGAAGCGCGCCGGCCGCGCGAAACTCGACCGCATGTCGAGGCGCGTGAAGAAGCGCGCGTTGACGAAGTCAACGTAGTTCTTGCCGGTCACGCGTTCGATCAGCAACGCCGCCACGTCGAAACCGAAGTTGGAGTATTCGAAGCGCGACCCCGGCACAAAGGTTGGTGCCGGGGCTTCGCGGGCCACGATGGCCAGCATCGCCGGCGTGGTGCGTACCTGGTCCGGCGTGAAGTGCGGATCGAAGAATTCGTAATACGGCGGCAGGCCGTTGGTGTGGGAAATGAGTTGCCGGACCGTCGTCCGCGCGTGCGGATACTCGGGCAGGTAGCGGGTGACCGGTGCATCGAGATCGATGCGGCCTTCCTGCACCAGCCACGCAATGCCTGCCGCAGTGAATGTCTTGGCCAGCGACGCGCCGTCGCTGGGTGATTCCGGCGTGAAGGCCACACCGGCAGCATGATTGGCCATGCCAAAGCCGCGCTGATAGACAACCTTGCCACCGCGCACGAGCACCACGGCGCCGCTGAATTCGTGCGCCGCCACCAACGGCGCCATCACGGCGTCGACCCGCGCAGGCAGGGTCGTTTCAACCGGCACGCTGGCGCAGCCTGCCAGCGCGACCACCAGTGCGGCCAGCAGCCGCCGCATGTTGCGCTAGCGCACGCCGCCCGGCCTGGCGAAGTCGACTTCCTCCGCCGTGGCCGTGCCGTTCTTGCGGCCCGGGTAGCTCAGCCACTTCATCGCGACGTTGAGATCGTCGACGACGGAGGCGGCCTCGATCTTGCGGCCGTTGCCGATGTCCAGCGTGTCCGTCGTGTGCGCGTCCTTCACCAGCGTCAGGTCGTAGCCGCGGTCCAGCGCGCCATACGCGGTGGCGCGGATGCACCAGCCGGTGGCGGCCCCGGCCAACGTGATGTGGGTGGCGCCAAGTCTCGCCAGTTCCGCGTCGAGTGTTGTTTGCTCGAACGCGGAATTGAAGCCCTTGGGGATCAGCGTTTCGGCGGCGGCGGGTTTCAACTGCGGCACCCACTGCCATTCCGGCGTGCCGGGCGTGAGGTCGTCCGCCGAATGCTGCACCCAGATCACGGGCACGGACTGTTCACGCGCCCGTTCAACCGCGCGCGCGACATTGTTGATGACACGCGTGGCTTCCCACGCCTCCTTCATCACGCCGACCTGCACGTCGACGACGAGCAGGACGCCTTGGGTGCCTTCGCGGATGGTGGCCATGGTGCGTGTCTCCGGTTGATTGTTCGCCGCGTGCCTG
>JANNNM010000848.1:0-2760 GCA_031398535.1 Betaproteobacteria bacterium
TGAGATAAGTTCCCGCAAAAAAGGGGTCAGGGTCAGACTAATAAAGGGGTCAGGGTCAAATTGTTCTGCAATGACCGTGCAAGGCCCAACCTCGCCACAGAACAATTTGACCCTGACCCCTTTATTAGTCTGACCCTGACCGCTTTTTTGCGGCCCTCGTCTTTTGGTTAAGGTACCGTTAAGCGACCGCCCCTACATTGCATCGTAGCGACCCACTCGGGTCCCTTTCCTCGAAGGAGAGCACGATGCAGTTCTCGAAAGTCACGTACGCGCTGATTGCCGCCGGCCTCGGCGCCGGCATTGCCACCGGTTACAACCACCTCGACTCCAGCGCCGTGAGCGCCGCGATCGCCGCGCCTGCGCCCGCGTTGGTGGCGCCGTCCGCCAGCGCAGCGGCGCTCGCCAACCTGCCCGACTTCACGTCGCTGGTGGACCGCGTCGGCCTGTCGGTCGTCAACATCAGCGTCGTGCACGGCAAGGGCAAGGGCAAGTCCGGCCCCGATGCCGACGGCTCCGACGACGAAGAAGACGACGGCCAGGCGCCCTATCGCGAGTTCTTCAAGCGCTTCGGCGGTGCGCCCGGCATGCCGGGGATGCCCGGCGGCCGTCCGCAACAGCAACAACCGTCGCAGGGCCAGGGCTCGGGCTTCATCGTCAGCAACGACGGCTACATCGTCACCAATGCGCACGTCGTTGACGGCGCGTCCGAAGTGACGGTGAAGTTGACCGACCGCCGCGAATTCACGGCCAAGGTGATCGGCGCCGACAAGCGCACCGACATCGCGCTGATCAAGATCGATTCGACCAACCTGCCGGCGATCGAATTCTCGTCGAAGACCGCCGTTCGCCGCGGCGAATGGGTCGTGGCCATCGGCTCGCCGTTCGGCTTCGAGAACAGTGTCTCCGCCGGCGTCGTCAGCGGCGTGCATCGCGCGCTGCCGAACGGCGCGATGGTGCCGTTCATCCAGACGGACGTGGCGGTCAATCCGGGCAACTCCGGTGGCCCGCTGCTGAACACGTCCGGCCAGGTCGTGGGCGTGAACTCGCAGATCTACAGCCGCTCGGGTGGCTACATGGGCCTGTCGTTCGCCATCCCGGCGGACGTGGCCGCGAACATCACCGAGCAACTGAAGACCACGGGCAAGGTGCAGCACGGTCGCCTCGGCATCGGCGTGCAGGGCATGGACCAGACGCTGGCGCAGAGCTTCGGCCTCACTGATGCCAACGGCGCATTGATCGGCAATGTCGAGAAGGACAGCCCGGCCGAGAAGGCCGGCTTCAAGTCCGGTGACGTGATCCGCAAGATCGATGGCATCGCCGTCGCCACCAGCACCGACATCACGAGCCGCATCGGCACTACGCTTCCGGGCACCACGATCAAGGTCGAGGTGTGGCGCGACCGCAAGGCCGTGGAACTCACCGCCAAGGTGGGCACGCTGGACGACACCAAGGTCGCCAAGGCCGAGGTCGAAGCGGAAACCAAGGGCAAGCTCGGCGTGGCAGTGCGCGCGCTAACGCCGGAGGAACAGAAGTCGGCCGGCAAGACGGGCGTGCTCGTCGAGAAGGCCGGTGGTGCTGCAGCCAAGGCTGGCGTGCAGGCAGGCGACGTGATCGTCGGCGTGGGCGCGACCCGCGTCAACTCGCCGGAGGAACTGAAGACGCAGGTCGACAAGGCCGGCAAGACGGTGGCACTGCTGATCGATCGCCAGGGCCGCCAGATCTACGTGCCGGTGAAGATCGGCTGACCGTTTCGGAGCATTGCGCTCCAACGGTTGCCTGTCGATCAACAGCAGGGCGCGATCTGCTCCACGGTCCGGCATCGCGGGCGCTGTCGAGGTGCCGGACCGTCAAGCCGCGAGGGAGACCTCGCGGCTTTTTTTCTGTTCGCGCCGCTTTCATGCCACGACGTCGATCGCCTGCAGCAGGTAGAGCTTCTGGTAGATGCCGCCGTCGATCGCCATCAGTGCATCGTGCGTGCCTTCCTCCGCGATCCGCCCGTGGTTCAGCACGATGATGCGGTCGGCCGCGCGGATCGTCGACAACCGATGCGCGATGGCCACCACCGTCGTGCGGCCATGCAGCTCCGTCAATGCCGCCTGCACGCGCTGCTCAGTCTCGCTGTCGATCCGCGACGTGGCCTCGTCGAGGAACAGGATGCGCGGTTGCCCCGCCAGCGCGCGCGCGACGGCCAGCAGCTGCTTCTGTCCGGCGGAGAGCCGCGCCCCCGCCCTCGCCCAGCGGCGTGTCATAGCCAGCTTCGAGCTGCATGACGAAGTCGTGCGCGCGTGCGGCGCGTGCCGCAGCAACAATCGCCGCCTCCGGCAACCCGCGGCCCATGTCGATGTTCTCGCGTGCGCTGGCCGCCAGCAGGAACGGCTCCTGCGGCACGAAGCCCACCGCAGCGCGGAAGTGCTCGTCGCCGATGCGGTCGAGCGGAAACCCGTCGATGTCGATGCGCCCGGCCTGCGGCGCATAGAAGCGCAGCAGCAGCGACAGCAACGTGGACTTGCCGCTGCCCGTATGGCCGACGATGCCGATGAATGCGCCGGCCGGAATCGCGAGGCGCAGGTCATGCAGCACCGGTCGCGCCGGATCGTAGCCGAAGCTCACGTCGACGAGCTCGACCGACCCGGACTCGATGCGCGCGTCGTGCGGCGAGCGCGCCGGGGACGGTTCCTGCAGCAGCACGTTGACGCGCGCCGCCGCGATCACCGATTGCTGCAGCGACGAGAACTGCAGCGTGATCTGGATCAGCGGCTC
>JANNNM010000110.1:0-8580 GCA_031398535.1 Betaproteobacteria bacterium
CGCACCAGTCCGACATCGGCGGTGGCGCGGCCGGCACCTACAACCCGCAGGCGACCGAAATCTTCCACGAAGGCATCCGGCTGCCGCCACTGAAGCTGATCGAGGCCGGCGTCATTCGCGAGGACCTGTGGCAGTTGCTGCTGCTCAACAGCCGGTGTCCCGACCTGATCGACGGTGACCTGCGGGCCATGCTCGGTGCGACGCACATCGGCGCCGAACAGGTCGCCGAGCTTGCGAACGACCTGGGCGAGGCCGGTGTCGTCACGTATTTCGAAGGCATCCTGGCGCACGCCGACCGGTGCCTGCGCGCCGCGCTCGCCGCGCTGCCGGACGGCGTCTATCATTCGTCCGAACAGTTCGACAACGATTGCTTCGTGGACCGGGTGATTCCGCTGGTGCTGACGCTCACCAAGCAGGGCGGTACGTTGACGGTCGACTTCACGGGCACGGCGCCGCAGATCCGCGGCTTCAAGAATTCATCGCTCGCCAACACCTATTCGGCCGTCTATGCGGGGATCGCGTCGTTCTTCGACGCCGACCTGCCGCGCAACGAAGGCACGTTCCGGTCCGTCCACGTGATCGCGCCCGAAGGCACCGTCATCAATGCGAAGGCGCCGGCACCGGTCACGATGTGCACGGTCTTCCCCGCGCAGGAGATCATGCACATGATCTGGAAGGCGCTGGGCCAGGCGGACCCCTCGCGCGCGGCGGCAAGCTGGGGCAAGAACGCGTTTCCCGTCACGTCGGGCCGCGACGAAGCCGGCAACATCTGGGTCATGTACAACTGGGGCGGCAACGCGGGCGCGGGCGCGGTGGCCGGTCGCGACGGCTTCAACCAGATGGGCCCGATGGTCACGCTGGGCGGGCTTGTGCTGCCCAATGCGGAGACCTACGAGCAGCTGTATCCGATCAACATCCGGCGCCAGGAACTGCGGCGCGACGGCGGCGGCGCGGGCCAGTGGCGCGGCGGCACCGGCATCGCATTCGAAGTTGAAATCGAGACGGAGGCCGAGTATTCCTTCCGCGCCGAAGGCCTGGGCCGGCCGACCGGCATCGGCGTCGTCGGCGGCGGCGACGGCACTGGTTCGAAGGTCGAGTTCGTTCGCGCCGACGGCACGGTCAACTGTCCGCCGTCGTTCGCGTTGCTGCACGAAGGCCCGGGTCGACTGCGCATCCATTCGGCCGGCGGTGGCGGTTTCGGCGATCCGCTCGCGCGTCCGGTGGAAAGTGTCGTGCGCGATGTGCTCGACGAACTCGTCTCCATCGGCGCGGCTGCCGACGTCTACGGCGTCGTGATGACGCAGGACAGCAGTGGCGCCGATCCGCAGGCGACCGCGGGGCAGCGCCAGGCGCTGCGCGCGGCGCGGCCTTCGAACCCATGACGCGCGCCGCCGACTCCCGCGCGCGCGACCTCGGCTGGCGGCTCACGCTTCCAGTGCTGCTGCTTGTCGTCTGGTATGTCGCGACCGACATTCTCAACCTCACGCATCCGGTGATCCTGCCATCGCCCACCGGCGTGGTGCGCGCGTTCATGCGGCTCCTCGCCAGCGGCGAACTGCTGAACAACATCGGCGCGAGCCTGCTGCGGATCTTCTACGCCAACTGCGCAGCACTTCTGCTGGGCGTGCCGCTCGGCCTGGCGATGGGCCTGTACAAGCCGGTCGAGCGGCTGTGCGACGGGCTGTTGAGCCTCTTCCGGCCGATTCCGCCGCTGGCGTGGGTACCGCTGTCGATCCTCTGGCTCGGCATCGGCACGCTGTCGGTGGTGTTCATCACGTTCCTGGCCGCGTTCTTCGCCGTACTCGTCAACACCATCGCGGGCGCGCAGGCGGTCGACAAGCAGCTGGTGCGCGCGGCGCAGTCGCTGGGCGCGGGGCAGCGGCGGTTGATGACCCGCGTGATCCTGCCGAGCGTCGCGCCGGCGATCTTCACCGGCTTTCGCGTCGCCATCGGCGTGTCGTGGATGAGCATCGTCGCGGCCGAACTGATCGCCGCGCCGAGCGGGCTTGGCTACATGATCATGTACTACCGTGAAGTGCTGCGGACCGACGCGATCATCGTGGGCATGCTGACGATCGGCGTGATCGGCCTCGCGATGGACTTCGCCACCCGCTGGCTCGAGCGTCGCCTGCTGCCATGGCGCACGGGGTTCCACCTGTGAGCGCGGTGGAGGCCGTGGGCCTGAAACCCAGGATCATCGCGCGCGGACTCACCAAGCGCTTCCAGTCGGCACGCGGCGATTCCGTCGAGGCGCTGGGACCGATCGATCTCACGATCGGCGTCGGCGAATTTCTCGCGATCGTCGGTCCCAGCGGCTGCGGCAAGTCGACCTTGCTCAACGTCGCGGCCGGCTTCGAGCAGGCCAGCAGCGGCACGATCGAGATCGATGGCCGCGCGATCGACGCGCCGGGACCGGAGCGCGGCGTCGTCTTCCAGGACTACGCGCTGTTTCCGTGGCTCAGTGTTGCCGGCAACATCGGCTTCGGCCCCGCGAGCGTCGGGCTGCCGCCTGACCAGGTCGAGGCCCGGGTGCGCCACTGGATCAGGCTCGTGCATCTCGAAGGCTCCGAGCACAAGTACCCGCATGAACTCTCGGGGGGCATGCGCCAGCGCTGCGCACTGGCGCGCTGCCTCGCCAACGATCCCGACGTGCTGCTGATGGACGAGCCGCTCGCCGCGCTGGATGCGCTGACGCGCGTGCGCCTGCAGGACGAGTTGCTCGAGATCTGGAACGAAGCGTCGCGCGAACGGCCGAAGAGCGCGCTCTACATCACCCATGCGATCGACGAGGCCCTCTATCTCGCCGATCGCATCATCGTCATGTCCGACCGCCCGGGCCGCGTGCTGCGCGAGATCATCGTGCCGTTCCCGCGTCCGCGGGAAGCCGAAGTGCGCACGCTGCCGGAATTTCACCGGCTGGCCGACGAGATCTGGCGCCTGTTGCGCCGCCCATCCGCGTGAGCCGCCGCTCACTTGTCCGCCGTTGATCCAACCAGAGGAGCACGATCATGAAACGCAGAACCGCCCTGACCAGCATTGCCGGCGCCGCTGTAATGGTCGCAATCCCCGGCATCGTTTCAGCGCAATCGAAGCAGCTGACCGTGCGGGTGGGCTACAACCCGCTTGCGGGCTCTTTGCCGATCACCGGCATGCTGATGACCGACAAACTGTTTGAGAAGGAAGCCGCGAAGTTCGGCTACCAGGTCACAACGGAGTGGATCCCGTTCCTGGCCGGCGCGCCGCCGGCCAATGCCGCGATGCTGGCCGGCCGCCTCGACATCGACGTCGACTTCGGCGTCGGCGCGATCGTGCCGCGCATCAAGAACAAGATCCCGATCGTGGTGTTCGGCATCCATGCGAGCCACCTGTCGAATGCGGTCGTGGTGCGTCCCGGCAGCGACATCGACGACGTCGCCAAGCTCGCGGGCAAGACCGTCGGCGTTCCGCTCGCGACCAGCGCGCACTACACGCTGGCGACGGTCGTGCTGGAGGGCACGGGCAAGTCGCTGCAGGAACTCGGCGTCAAGCTGGTGAACATGACGCCTGCCGAAGGCATCAAGATGCCGGCGGGCCTCGATGCGGCCGCGGTGTGGGTGCCGGTGCGGTACATGGACCAGTCGTTGGGCACGGCCAGCCTCCTGATCGATTCAAGCGGCTTCACCGGCCCGGCGCACAAGCTGAAGGGCAAGCGTGCCCCCGGCGTCGAAAAGGCGTGGGGCTATCCCGAAGGCTACCTGCTCGACCGGCTCTACCTCTGCGCGCGCGAAGCTTTTGCGAAGGAACATCCGGACCTGCTCGTGGCCTTCCTGCGGGCGCGCATCGAGGCGCAGAAGATCGCGGTCGCCAATCGCGACAAGGCGCTCGAGACGGCCAACATGACGTGGAAGCTCGACCCGGCTGTCGCCGCCAAGGCGCGCGACACCTATCCGGAGAACACCGACATCCGCAACGTGCCCTTCGTCCTTGAAGCCGATGCACTGGCGATCGTCAAGGGCTCCGAGTTCTTCGCCTCCATCCAGGCCATCGACAGTCCGGTGACGTGGAACGACGTGAAGGCGATCATGCTGCCCGGTGCCGCGATCCAGAAGAAGGCGTGGGAGGAAGGCGGGATGAAGCCCGGCGTGGCGGCGATGGAAGCGAACTTCAAGGGTTCGAATCCGACGTGGCCCGAACTCAACATCGCGGGCGGCACGCCGGTGTGGATGTGGGACCAGACGGCCAACTGGGGCCAGCGCAAGTACAAGCCGGGCCCGTTCGTCGTCAAGTAGAACCCGCCGATCGGCCCTGCCATGACTGCATCGCACTTCCCGGAACACGGCACCGCGCGCGCCGACGTCTTCGCCGAGATGGAGGACGCGCGCCGTGCCGATGTCGACTGGCGGCGTGGACGCCTCGGGCTCTATGTGCATTTCGGCGGCGACGACGTGCTCGAGGTCGCGAAGGAAGCGTACCGGCGCTTCTTCTCCGAGAATGCGCTGGGGCCGAAGGCCTTCCCGAGCCTCAAGCAGTTCGAGGACGACATCGTCGCGTGGACGGCCGACCTGCTGCATGGCGGTCCCGACGCGACGGGCGTGGTCAGTTCGGGTGGCACCGAAAGCATCTTCCTCGCGGTGAAGACGGCGCGCGATCATGCGCGCGCCGAGGGTTCCCGCATCGCGGTGCCCGAGATCGTCGCGGCGGTCAGCGCGCATCCGGCGTTCGACAAGGCCGCGCATTACCTCGGCATGAAGGTCAGGCGCATCCCGCTGCGCGCCGACTTCCGCGCCGACGTGCCGGCCATGGCCGCGGCCGTCACGCCGGACACGATCATGATCGTCGGCTCGGCGCCGTCGTTTCCCCATGGCGTCATCGATCCGATCACCGACCTTGCCGCACTCGCGCGCGAGCGCGGGCTGTGGCTGCACGTCGATGCCTGCGTGGGCGGTGTCCTCGCGCCGTTCGTGCGCCGCATCGGCTATCCGGTCCCGCCCTTCGATTTCGAGGTCGATGGCGTGCGCTCGATGTCGGCGGACCTGCACAAGTATGGATTCACGGCCAAGGGCGCGTCGGTGATGCTGCTGTCGGACATCACGCTGCGCAAGCACCTCGAGTTCGAGTTCGACAACTGGCCGCGCGGCAAGTACGCGTCGCCCACGTTTACCGGCACGCGTCCGGGCGGCGCGATCGCGGCGGCGTGGGCGGTACTGCGCTACCTCGGCGTCGACGGCTACATGCGCATCGCCCAGCAGCTGATGGATGCGCGCGACCGGATGAAGGCGGGCATCGAGGCGATCGACGGGCTCTATATCGTCGGCGCGCCGGAGCTCACCGTGATGGGCTACGGCGCGCGCGATCTCGACACCTTTGCTATCGCCGAACAGATGACGCAGAAGGGCTGGTTCGTCTCGACGATGAGCGAGCCGCCGGGGATCCACATGGGCATGCCGACGGTGGCGCATGTCGCGGTCGTCGACGAGTACCTCGCCGATCTCGCGCAATCGGTCGCGACGGTGCGCGCGCAGAAGCTGACCGGCAAATCGCGCGAAGTCACTTACGGCGGATGAACGCCCCCACGCGCGGCGATGACAGGGCCGGGCTTGTCCTGGGCGTGGACGTCGGCGGCACGTTCACCGATTTCCTGCTGCTCGATCCCGCGACCAGCGCCCTGCGCGTGGCCAAGGTGCCGACGACCGTGCGCGACCAGTCGCAGGGTTTCATGCAGGGCATCGAGGCGCTTGGACTCGACCTCGCGCAGACGCGCACGATCGTCCACGGCACGACGGCCGCGACCAACGCCGTGCTCGAGCGCAAGGGCGCGCGCTGCGGCCTCATCACGACCGCGGGCTTCGGCGACCTGCTCGAACTCGCGCGCCGCACGCGGCCGCAGCTCTTCGGGCTCACCGGCGAGTTCGAGGCGCTGATCCCGCGCGAGCTACGCCTCGAAGTCCGCGAGCGCGCCGCGGCCGACGGCGAGATCCTCGTGCCGCTCGACGAGGACGACGTGCGCGTGGCCGTCGCGCGCCTCGAGTCGCTGCAGGTCGATGCCATCGCGATCCACTTCCTGCATTCGTACGCGAATCCGGCGAACGAGCGTCGCTGCCTCGACCTCGTGCAAGGCCTTTGGCACAACGACTACGTGTCGGTCGGCTCCGAGCTGCTGCCCGAGATTCGCGAATTCGAGCGCGGCACCGTCGTCGCGCTGAACGCGTATGTGCAGCCGATCATCGCCGGCTATGTCGAGCGGCTTTCGCAGCGACTCGCCGCCGGTGGCTTCGCGCGCGAACTGCTGATCATGCAGGGCAACGGCGGCATGATGGATGCCACGCTCACGCGCCGGCATGCGGTGCATACGGTGCTGTCGGGACCGGCGTCGGGCGCGATCGCGGCGGCGCGCATCGGGGAGGCGGCCGGCCTGCCCAACCTCATCACCTGCGACATGGGCGGCACGAGCTTCGACGTCGCGGTCATCGTCGGCGGCGTGCCGGCCATCACCCGCGAACGCAGCATCGACTATGCGATCCCGCTGCGCATCCCGATGATCGACATCCACACGATCGGTGCCGGTGGCGGCAGCCTTGCACGCATCACCACCGGCGGCATGCTGCAGGTCGGGCCGCAGAGCGCGGGTGCCGAGCCGGGCCCGGTCTGCTTTGGCCGCGGCGGCACCCAGCCCACGGTGACCGACGCCAACCTCGTGCTGGGGCGCATCAACCCGGCGCGCCTCACCGGCGTCGACGCGCCGGTCGATGTCGCGGCGGTGCGCAGCGTCATCGGCACGCGCATCGGCGCGCCGCTCGGGCTTGATGCCGACGGCGCGGCCGCCGGCATCCTTGCCGTCGCCAATGCCGCGATGGGCGACGCCATCCGCTTCATGTCGATCGAGAAGGGCTTCGATCCGCGCGACTTTGCGATCTTCGCGTTCGGCGGCGCCGGTCCGCTGCATGCGACGGCGCTCGCACGCGAACTCGGCGTACCCAAGGTCCTCGTGCCGCGGTTTCCGGGCATCACCTCGGCGCTGGGTTGCGTGCTGGCCGACGTGCGCCACGACTACGGGCTCACCGTGAATCGTCCGTTGCTCGACGTCGAAGGCGCATGGGCCGATGGCGTGCTGGCGGATCAGGCGGCCGCCGGCCGCGCGTTGATCGAGCGCGAGGCCGTGGAGGTCTCCGGCATCAGCCTGCTGCACGAGGCGGACTTCCAGTACCAGGGCCAGACACACGTGATGCGCATGGCGGTCGCCAGCCCGGGCTTCGATCCGGCGCAGGTGCTGCGTGCCTTCGAGTCGATGTATCGCGAGCGCTTCGACGTCGACCTGTCGGAGATGCGGCCGATCCTGTCGGCGCTGCGCACCGCCGTTGTGGGCCGCCGGCAGCGGCTTCCGGGCTTCGGATTGCCGAACGACGGCAATGCCTTGCCGGCGGCGCCACCGGACGCGACCGTCGCGCCGGCCACCCGCCGTGTTTGGTTCGGCGGACGCTGGCTCGACACGCCGATCCTTGCGCGGCACGCGCTGCAGCCCGGCGACGCAATCGATGGCCCCGCCATTGTCGAGCAGCTCGACACGACGACGGTGATCGAGCCGGGTGACCGCGCGGTCGTGGACACGATGGGCAATCTCATCATCACGCTTGGCCGCGCCGCAGGGAGTACCCCATGACACAGCCGATGACCGGGGACATCCGGAAACCGCCGATCGATCCGATCACGCTGGCCGTCGTCCACAACAGCCTGATGATGGTCACGAGCGAGATGGACCTGACGCAGGAGAAGACGTCGTTCTCGCCGATCATCAGCGAGGCGATGGATCGCGCCAACGGGATCTATGCTCCCGGCTCGGGCGAACTCATCGTGCAGGGCGCGCGCGGATTGCCCCTCTTCATCGGCGTCATGCAGGCTACCGTGCGCGCGGTGATCGAGCGCTGCCCCGACCTCAAACCCGGCGACGTGGTCATCATCAACGATCCCTATCTGGGCGGCACGCACCTTATGGACGTGCGGCTCGTCGCGCCGTTCTTCCACGACGGCAGGATCTGGGCGTGGCTTGCCAATTCCGCGCACTGGGCCGACATCGGCGGCTCGGTCGCCGGCGGTTTCTCCAGCAACACGACGGAGGTCCACCAGGAAGGGCTGCGGCTGCCGCCGATCCGCATCGTCCGCGAGGGCGAGATGGACCGCGACCTGCTCGCGCTGATCCTCGCCAACTGCCGCGTGCCCGAGGAGCGCATCGGCGACCTCAAGGCGCAGCTTGGCGCGCTGCGGATCGGCGAGCGGCGCCTGCGCGCGTTGATGGAACGCTACAGTGCCGAAACGCTGGACGCGGTGATCGTGGAAGTGCGGCGCCGCGCGGAGACTGAGATGCGCGCGCTGATCGCGCAGATTCCGGACGGCGTCTTTCCGTTTGAAGCCCCTATGGACAGCGACGGCGTCGTCGACGAGCCACTGTGGGTGCGTCTCGACCTCGAAGTGCGCGGCAGCGACCTCCACTTCGACTTCTCGCGCAGCAGCCCGGCGTGCCGCGGACCGATGAACACGCCGTTCGCGACGACGGTCTCCGCGGCGCTGATCGGCGTGCGCCATGTGTTTCCCGAAGTGCCGATGAAT
>JANNNM010000162.1:0-1006 GCA_031398535.1 Betaproteobacteria bacterium
CGCCAAAGGCGGCGGCGATCGAGCCCACGAGTTCGTGCAGCCGGCGCTCGATCATGTCCTGGGTCGCCGGCCGGAAGGTGCGCACCGTCCCGACGAGTTTCGCGTGGGATGGAATCACGCTCATCGCGCCCGGGTTCCCCGCGTGCATCGCGCACAGGCTGACGACGGCGGTGTCGATCGGGCTGACGTTGCGGCTGACGATCGACTGCACGGCGGTGATGATGTGGCCCGCGACCAGGACTGGATCGATCGCCGCATGCGGATGCGCGCCGTGCCCGCCTTTGCCGTCGATCGTGATCTCGATGCGATCGGCCGCGGCCATCGCCGGCCCGGGCGTGATGCCGATGCGTCCGGCCGCCAGCGCCGGCCAGTTATGCAACGCGTAGACCTGCTCGGCGGGAAAGCGCTCGAACAGCCCGTCGTCGATCATCGCCTTGGCGCCGGCAAAGCCTTCCTCGCCCGGCTGGAAGATGAGGTAGGCCGTGCCGTCGAAGTTGCGGGTCTCGTGCAGGTAGCGCGCGGCGGCCAGCAGCATCGTCGTGTGCCCGTCGTGACCGCAGCCGTGCATCATGCCGTCGTGCCGCGACTTGTGCGCGAACTCGTTCTCCTCCTGCATCGGCAGCGCATCCATGTCGGCGCGCAAACCCACGCTGCGGCCGCTGCCCTGCTGCCGGCCGTGGATGACCGCCACGACGCCGGTACGCCCGATGCCGGCATGGTGCTCGATGCCCAGCGCCAGCAGCCGTTCGGTGACCACCTGCGCGGTGCGGTGTTCCTCGAATCCGATCTCGGGATGGGCGTGCAGATCGCGGCGGATGGCCGTGAACTCGTCATGCCAGCGGGTGATGTACTCGGGTGGTTTCATCGAGGCAAGGGGGCTGTTGGAGGCGATGGAGTCGATCAGTGACCGGCCCCGGCGCCGGCCTCGATGCGGAGGCGCGGATCGACCGCGTAATACAGCAGGTCGACCACGAGATTGATGATGACGAAGACCAGCGCGATGAAA
>JANNNM010000184.1:0-4536 GCA_031398535.1 Betaproteobacteria bacterium
CTTCATCGCCTCGTCCAGCAGCAGGCGGTAGGTGCGCGCGCGCGGTCCGCTGCCGGGCGGCCTGGCGTTGCCGTAGGTGGGCTTTCGGGTGTCGAGGCGGGCCATGTTTGACAACGCGGGAGATTCCACAGTAGGATGAATGAGAGCGTGAGACAAGTGACTCATATAAAGACTTGCGTCTCATTGCGGTGCAGCAAGCCAGCCATCCAACCCGGGTGAGCGGTCCCTGCCCGCGCCTGCAGGTGGTACTGGAGGTCGGGCATGAGAATCGCCACCTACTGGTGGGGAGGACGGCGGCATGTCGGCCGCCTGAGTGACGACGGCGCGCGGGTCACCGCGCTGGCCTGCGGCGGGCGTGCGCACGAAGTCGGCGCGCTGGCGCTGATCGAAGCCATGGCGGACGGCCGCCCGATGCCGCGAACCTCGGGTGCTTCGTTGCCGCTGTCCGCGGTGAAGCTGGACGCACCCATTCCCGTGCCGCGCCGCAACATCTTTTGTTCGGGCGTCAACTACCGCGCGCACGCCGCGGAATGGGCCGCCAGCGGCATCGACCGCCGGCCGGGCGCTGCTGCGCCTCCGGTCGACGACGATCCGCCCTATCCGGTCATCTTCTCCAAGGTCGCCGACTGCGTCGTGGGCCCGGGAGCGACGATCCGCATGCCGGAAGGCGTGTCCACCGCCATCGACTATGAAGCCGAACTTGCGGTGCTGATCGGCCGTGCCGGGCGCGACATTCCGGCAGCGCGCGCTATGGAGCACGTGTTCGGGTACACGATCATGAATGATGTCACCGCGCGCGACGTGCAGACCCGCCACCAGCAGTGGCTGCTGGGGAAATCGTTCGACACGTTCGGGCCGATGGGGCCGTGCATCGCCGGCGTCGATGACCTCGACGGCAGCAACACGCGGGTGCGCTGCTGGGTCAACAACGAGTTGCGCCAGGACGCATCGACCCGCGACCTGATCTTCGGCATTCCGGAGCTGATCGCGGCGATCTCCACCGGCATCACGCTGAAGCCCGGCGATGTGATCGCCACGGGCACGCCGTCGGGCGTGGGCATCGGTTTCAAGCCGCCGCGGTATCTGAAGCGCGGCGACACCGTGCGCATCGAAATCGACGGCATCGGCACGCTCGAGAATCCGGTGCACTGAAGCGCGCGCTGAGGAGAACCTGCATGGCCAACGTCCTGTTCACCAATGCGCGGATCTTCGACGGTTCCGGCGGCCTTCCATACACGGGCGAAGTGCTGGTGCAGGGCAACCGCATCGCCCGCGTCGGGCGCAGCGCGCGAACCATGTCCACCGCCGGCGCGCAGGTCGTGGATGCGCACGGCGCGATGCTGATGCCGGGCATGACCGAAGCGCACACGCACTTTTCCTGGAACGACCAGCCCAGTCTCACCGCCATCCAGCGCATGCCCACGGAGGAGCACATTCTCTGGTGCGCGCATATCGCCAAACGGTATCTCGACATGGGCTTCACGTCCTGCGTGGGTGCCGCCACGGCCAAGCCGCGCCTCGATGTCGTGATCCGCAACGCCATCGAGTCCGGCCTGGTCCCGGGGCCGCGCTATCTGGCCGCCAGCCAGGAGATCACGGTGCCGGGCGGCCTCGGCGACGAGACGCTGCCGCACCTGCCCTATCCCGAGTTCAGCTTCGGCGCGGTGGTCAGCGGTGTCGAGGAAATGCGCAAGTGCGTGCGCATGTTCCTGAAGTATGGCGTGGACACCGTCAAGCTCAACCTCTCCGGCGAGTACATCGCCGGGATCCCGGCCGAGTTCACGCCGATGACCGATGCCGAGATCGCGATGGCGGTGCGCGAAGCGAAGATGCGCGGCAAGCGCGTGTCGGCGCATGCCCGGTCGAGTGAGTCGGTGAAGCAGTGCGTGCGCCATGGCATCGAGCTCATTTATCACGCCAGCTTCGCCGATGAGGAGGCGCTCGACCTGCTCGAGGCCGCGAAGGACCGGCACTTCGTGGCACCCGGCATCGCGTGGCTGATCAACACTTCGTATCACGCCGCGGAATGGGGCATCACGCCCGAGATCGCCAAGGGGATGGGGTATCACCGCGAGCTGGAGGCCGCCTGCACGACGTTGCGCAAGATGCACCAGCGCGGCATCCGCGTGCTGCCCGGAGGCGACTACGGGTTCGCCTGGATCAAGCACGGCACCAACGCGAAGGACCTCGAATACTTCGTGAAGTACCTCGGGTTCACGCCGATGGAAGCCTTGCTGGCCACGACGAAGCTTGGCGGCGACGTCATGCTGCGCGGCCGCGACCTGGGGCAGGTCAAGGAAGGCTACCTGGCCGACCTGTTGCTGGTGGACGGCGATCCGCTATCCGACATCACCGTGCTGCAGGATCCGCAACGGATCGTGGCGGTGATGAAGGACGGCAGTTTCCACAAGGCCCCGGACGACTGGGCGGGCGCGTCGCGCCTGCGCCTGTCGGTCGCTTGAGCCAGGCCAACGAGACGATTCCGCTTATGCCCACGCGCTTCATCGAACGCACCGCCGTCGAGATCGACGGCGACGGTGACGCCGTGCTGATGCTGCATGGCCTGGGCGGCACGTCCAACACCTGGACGCCCATGGCCCCGGCGTTTGCGCGGGCGCAGCGTGTCCGGCTCGATCTGCCGGGCTCGGGGCGCTCCGACCGCGTCGAGGGACCGCTGTCGATCGCGCTGTACGTGCAGGCCTCGCTGCGCGCGCTGAGTGCCGCCGGCGCGCAGCGCGCGCACGTGGTCGCGCATTCGATGGGGACGATCGTCGCTGCGCACCTGGCCGCTGCCTATCCGGCGATCGTGCGCAGTCTCGCGCTGTTCGGGCCGCTGCTGGCGCCGGCCGATCCCGCGCGCACGGCCATTCGCGCGCGGGCGCAGAAGGCGCGTGCGGAAGGGGTTCCCGGCATGCAGGAAATCGCCGACACGCTGGTGCAGGGCGCCACGTCGTCCACCACCAAGGCGACGCGGCTGGCGGCCGTGGCGTTCGTCCGGGAATCGCTGATGCGCCAGTCGCCGGATGGCTATGCGCGCTCGTGCGAGGCGTTGGCTGATGCGCAACCGGCGGACGTCGCGAAGATCAAGTGCCCGACGCTGCTGGTGACGGGTGACGAAGACATGGTTGCGCCACCGCAGGCGGTGCGGCAGATGGGCGAGCAGATCGCCGCGGGTGGCACGGCTGTCCAGGTCGAGGTGCTGCGTGGCTGCGGGCACTGGACGCCCGTGGAAATGCCCAACGAATGCATCGACCTGCTGCGCCGGTTTCATGCGCAACGGTTCAGTTAACGAGAGAGGACGTGATGGCCAACATCCTGTTTGCCAACGTGCGCATCATCGATGGTTCCGGAGCGGCACCTTTCGCCGGCGAAGTGCTGGTGCAGGGCAACCGGATCCTGCGCGTCGGGCGCGCGGCGCGCTCGATCCAGGCGCCCGGCGCCACCGTCGTCGACGCCGCGGGCGCGACGCTGATGCCGGGCATGTGCGAGGCGCACACCCACTTTTCATGGAACGATGCGGCAACACTCGACGCGATCCAGCGGATGCCGCTCGAGGAGCACGTGCTGTGGTCGGCCAACGTGGCCAAGCGCTACCTCGAAGCCGGCTTCACGTCGTGCGTAGGCGCGGCCTGTGCGAAGGCGCGGCTCGACGTGGTGACGCGCAATGCGATCAACCAGGGCCTCATCCCCGGACCGCGCTATCTCGCCGCCAGCCAGGAAATCACCGTCGCCGGTGGCCTGGGGGATGAGACGCTGCCGCACATTCCGTGGCCGGAGTTCAGCTTTGGCGTGATCGTCAGCGGCCCGGAGGAAATGCGCAAGGTCGTCCGGATGTTCCTCAAGTACGGTGTGGATTCGATCAAGCTCAATCTGTCGGGCGACAACTTCGTCCCCGGCGCGCCCGCCGACACCACGTGGATGACCGACGAGGAGGTGGCAGTCGCCGTAGCGGAAGCCAAGATGCGCGGCAAGCGCGTCACCTCGCACGCACGGTCCTGCGCGTCGATCAAGCAGTCGGTGCGGCACGGCATCGAGGTGATCTACCACGCCAGCTTCGTCGACGACGAGGCGCTCGACATGCTCGAGGCGAACAAGGACAAGCACTTCGTCGCGCCCGGCATCGCCATCCTGTACGCGATGCTGAACGAAGCCGAGGCCTTCGGCATCAGCAAGGCCAAGGCGGTGTCAATGGGGTACCAGATCGAGTGGGATGCGGCGCTCGAGTCGCTGTCGAAGATGCACAAGCGCGGCATCCGCGTGCTGCCGGGCGGCGACTACGGCTTTGCGTTCACGCCCCATTGCCAGAACGCGCGCGACCTCGAGTTCTTCGTCAAGTACCTCGGCATGACCCCGATGGAGGCGATCGTGTCGGCTACCAAGTATGGCGGGCAGATCATGCTGCAACCCAACGAGCTCGGCGAGATCAAGGAAGGCTACCTGGCCGACATCCTGCTGATCGACGGCGACCCGCTGTCGAATATTGCCGTACTGCGCGATCCGCAGCGCATCCTGGCGGTGATGAAGGACGGCGTGTTC
>JANNNM010000188.1:0-7627 GCA_031398535.1 Betaproteobacteria bacterium
ACGGCGTGTTCCACAAGTCGCCGGACATCCGTTCGGTGCGCTCGCGTTTCGCCAGCTCCGCGGCCTGACTCGACCCCGATGCGCGCGCTTACGAACCGCGAATGGATCTGGACCATCGTCCTCGGCGCGCCGATGCTCGCCTTCTCGGTGTGGGCGCTGGCCACGAACGAGCGGCTGTTCCTGGTGACGCTGGTGAATGGACTCACGCTGGGCTCGCTGTACTTCATCGTGGCCGCCGGCTTCACGCTGGTGTTCGGCCTGATGCGCAACGTGAATCTGGCCCACGGTTCGCTCTACCTGCTGGGGGGCTATGTCGGGTTCGTCGTCGCGGAGCGCACCGGATGGTGGCTGCTCGCCGCCGCCGCGGGCTTCGCTGCCTCGGCACTGGTGGGCCTCGTGATGCAGCTCGCCATCTTCCGCCGCATGCAGGGCGAGGACCTGCGGCAGACGATGGTGACGATCGGACTCTCCATCGTCATCGCCGACCTGCTGCTGTGGACGTTCACGGGACAGGTGCACCAGATGGAACCGCCGGCATGGCTCAGCACGCCATTGCGCGGCATTCCCATCATCAATGCGTACTCGTCGTACCGGTTGTCGCTGTTGCCGATCGGCATCGTCATCGGCATCGTGCTGTGGCTCTTCCTGAACCGCACGCGCGTGGGGATGATGATCCGTGCCGGCGTGGACGACCGCGGCATGCTGGCCGCCTCGGGCGTCAACGTCAACCGCATCTTCGCGATCACGTTCGCGATCGGCGCAGGACTGGCGGGACTGGGTGGCGTGATCGGCGCGGTGGAACTGTCGATGGTGCCGGGCGAGGACACGCGGCTGCTGTTGGCGTCGCTGGTGGTCGTGATCGTCGGCGGCATGGGCAGCGTCGTGGGCGCGGCGATCGGCGCGGCGATCCTCGGCCTGGCCGAGACCATCGGCCTCGCCTACGCGCCGACGTACAGCGTGGTCTTCACGTTCCTGATCCTGATCGTCGTGCTGGCAGTGCGCCCGCGCGGCATTCTCGGAAGGCCCGCATGAGCGCAGCGACATCGTGGCGGAGGCCTTCGTGAGTGCCGCCAACTGGCGCAAGGCGATGAACTCGGGGGCCGGGCGGCAGGCGATGGGGCAGCCGCGGCCCGGCGTTCCGCTGCGTGCGGTGGCCACCGCCAGTCCTGTTTATCCGGACCCGGACGGCGCGGCGCCGCGGTGGCTGCGCTACCTGTGGCGGCACCTTTCCGCCCGGCATGTGCTGGTAATGGTCTTCCTGCTGGTGTTTCCGTTCGTGGCCACGCCGTTCTTCACGTTCCAGATCGCGGCGCAGACACTGGCGCTGGGCATGATCGCGCTGTCACTCGCGTTTCTCGGCGGCTACGGTGGCATGATTTCGCTCGCGCAGATGACGGTGGCGGGCATTGCCGGCTACCTGATCGCGATCTTCGGTTCCAGCGGCACGGATACCATCAGCCTCGGCTGGCCGTGGTGGGTCGCGGTGCCGATGGCGGTGCTGATCGCCACGTCGTGCGGCACGCTGATCGGCTGGTTGTCGGTGCGCACCGAAGGCATCTACACGATCATGATCACGCTCGCCGTGGGCGTGGCGTTCCACTATCTGGTGCTGCAGAACTACAGCATCTTCGGCGGCTTCCAGGGCTTGCAGCGGGTCTATCCGCCCAACGTGTTCGGCGTCGACTGGCGCTCGCCGCTGCCGTTCTATTTCCTGTGTCTTGTCTTCGCGATGCTTGCTTACCTGCTGGTCAAGTACGTGAGCCGGTCGCCGTTCGGCATCGCGTTGCAGGGCATCCGGGACAACCCGCGCCGGATGAATTCGCTGGGCTTCGCCGTGACGGGACACCGGGTGGCGGCGTGGGCGCTGGCCGGGCTGATCGCGGCAGTGGGGGGCGTGCTCTTCACCTGGTACAACGGGCTCATCACGCCGGGGTCGGTGGGCACGTCGTGGCTCATCAACATCCTGATCATTGCGGTATTGGGCGGCATGCGGCATCCGATCGGCGCGTTCCTGGGCGCGATCGTGTTCGTGCTGCTGCAGAACTTCGCGATCGACCTCGTCGATCGTGAGCGCTTCAACCTGGTCATCGGTGGCGTGTTCCTCGCCATCGTGCTGTTTTCTCCTGACGGTTTGCTTGGACTCTGGGCGCGCTTCGCCCGCCGCTTCGTGGCCCCGCAGGGCGCGAACGCGGCGGCGGGCGGGTCCCCCGGGCGCGCCGCCAGTCGTACGACGCGTTGACGACCGCGGCCCCTAGAGCCGCTTCACCACGAAGGAGGAGCAATGAAGGCAAGCAAGAGGTTATTCGCACGAACGCTGGTGGGTGCGGCGGTGGTCGCTGCGCTGGGTTTTGCCGGCGGAGCCGCGGCGCAGGAAACGATCAAGGTGGGCCTGCTCGCCACGCTTGAAGGGCCGTTCGCGGCGGGCGGTGCCGACGGCATGCGCGGCGCGGAAATGGCGGTGCGCGAGCGCAACGGCATGGTGGCCGGCAAGAAGATCGAACTGATCAAGGCCTCGTCGGACGCCAAACCGGACGTCGCGGTCAATTCGACGCGCAAGCTGGTCGAGCAGGACAAGGTGCAGGTGATGGTCGGGCCCCTCTCCGGCGGCGAGGGCATCGCGGTCAAGGACTACGCGAAGACCCAGCCCAACGTCACCTTCATCAACGGCGGCTCCGGTGCGCAGGCCACGACGCTCGTGAATCCGTCGACCAACTTCTTCCGCTTCAACACGGAAGGCGCGCAGTGGATGTCCGGACTCGGCAAGGTGGCCTACGACAAGGGCTACAAGAAGATGATGGTCATCGCCGAGGACTACGCGTTCCCGTATTCCCAGGTGCAGGGCTTCATGACCGAGTACTGCAAGGCCGGCGGAAAGGTGCCGCTGAAGGCCTGGGTGCCGCTGGGTGGCAAGGACTACGCGTCGGTCATCGCGCGCATTCCGAAGGACGTCGATGCGCTGCTGGTGGTGCTGGGAGGCGCCGACGCGGTGAACTTCCTGAACCAGTACGAGCAGGCGGGTGGCGACAAGCCGATGGTCGGGGGGCTCGATCACCGTCAGCCAGGACGTGCTCAACTATCGCGGCAAGCGCCGCGAGTCGTTGCTCGGCACGTTGTCGGCAGGTCCGCTGGCCGACGCCTACGATGGCGCCGAGTGGAAGAAGTTCGTGGCCGACTACAAGAAGAGCTATCCGGACGGCTACCCCAGCCCGTCGCTCTTTGCCTACGTGTACTACATGAACATGAAGGCCGCGCTCGACGGCCTGGCGGCAGTGAACGGCGACCTGTCCGACGGCGGCGTGAAGTATCGCGCCGCGCTGACCAAGCTCACGCTGAAGACCCCCACCGGCGACGTCACGCTCGACGCCAACCGGCAGGCAATTGGCACCACCTTCGTCACCGAAGTGGTGAAGGACGACAAGGGCAATTTCTACAACAAGGTGGTGAAGAAGATCGACAACGTCAACCAGACGCTGGGCATCCCCGCGGCTGACTTCAAGATCGGCTCGCGCGACGTGCCGGATTGTCCTTGAGTCAACGCGGGTAGACGGCACCATGGCATCGGTCTCGGCCCTGAAGGTGCGCGACGGCACGCCGCTCGCGACGGGGAATGCGCTGGAATTGACCGGCGTCTCCCGTCGTTTCGGCGCGCTGCACGCGCTCGAGGACGTCTCGCTGGCGGTGGCTGCCGGCGAGCGACGGGCCGTGATCGGCGCCAATGGTGCCGGCAAGACCACGCTGTTCAACGTGATCACCGGCGATTTCCCGGCCACGGCGGGCAGCGTGCGTTTTTTTGGCGATGACGTGACGACGATGCCGCCCTACGAGCGCATCCGCGCCGGGTTGCGTCGCACTTATCAGTCGTCGCTGCTGTTCCGCGAACTCACGGTGCGCGACAACCTGTTCCTCGCCGTTCGCGGCGTCGCTCGCGGGCGCATGAGCCTGCTGCGGCCGCGCGTGGACAGTTCGACACGCCACGCCGCCGACGACCTGCTGCTGCGGGTCGGGTTGACCGCAGTAGCCGATGAACCGGTGGCCGTGCTCTCGCACGGCCAGCAACGACAGCTTGAAATCGGCATGGCGCTTGCCGGCGCGCCGCGCCTCATCCTGTTTGACGAGCCCGCGGCGGGACTCTCCCCCTCCGAGCGCCGCGAGCTCGTCGCGCTGCTGCGGGCACTGCCCCCGCACATGGGCTTCGTGCTGATCGAGCACGATCTCGAGATCGCGCTGAACGTAGTCGATCGGGTGACGGTACTGCACAACGGCCGGCTGCTGAAGGAAGGCACGCCGGAGGAAATCCAGAACGACGCCGAAGTTCAGGCCATCTACATGGGCGGGCGGCACTGATGGCCTGGTTCGCGCGCCGCGCCGCCGATCCCGGCGCTGGGCACAAGGGCCCGGTTCTCGTCGTCGACAAGCTCGACGTGCACTACGGTCGCGCGCATGCGCTGCAGGAGGTGTCGCTGACGCTCGATCGTGGCGTGCTGGCCGTCGTCGGACGCAATGGCATGGGCAAGACGACGCTGTGCAATGCGATCACCGGACTGGTGCGCGCCGCAGGAAGCGTTCGCCTGGCGGGCGCGGAGATCCTGGGCCTGCCGCCCAACCAGATTACCGAACGCGGCATCGGCTATGTGCCGCAAGGCCGCCGCGTGTGGCCGTCGCTGACTGTCGACGAGCATCTGCGCGTGGCGACCGGTGGACGTCCCGGGCCGTGGACACCGCAGCGCGTGTACCAGATGTTTCCGCGGCTGGCCGAGCGTCGCGGCAACGGCGGTGCGGAACTCTCCGGCGGCGAGCAGCAGATGCTGGCGATCGCGCGCGCGCTCCTCTTCAATCCGCGCGTGCTGGTGATGGACGAGCCGACGGAGGGGTTGGCACCGGTCATCGTCGAGCAGGTGGTCGGCATGCTGAAGTCGCTGGCCGACGATGGCGCCATCGCCGTGTTGCTGATCGAGCAGAATTTGGGGGTTGCGCTCGATGTCGCCGACGACAACGCGGTCATGGTCAACGGGCGCATCGCGCGGCTGATGCCGGCGGCCGAGTTCGCCGCTGATCGCGAATTGCAGCAGCGGCTGCTGGGCGTGCGCTCCGAGGTGTCCGAGGCGGAACCCGATGTGAAACCGGAAGCCGACGTCGACACTGACGCCGGGCAGCAGGTGTTCACGATCCGCCGCGCCGGCGACGACCCCGGACCCTTGATGTCCGCAGCGGAGACCGATGAACCGCGCACCGTGCGCGGCTACACGCGGTGGGACAGTGCCGACGGCCCCGCCCGCCCACGGGATCGTCTGGTCGACGCGCGGGCCGAACCCGCCGCGTCCGCGCCGTCGGCGACGACGGCCGCCGCGAGCCTTGCCGCAACCGGACGGGACTCGCGCGTGCTGGAATTTCCGGTGGCCTCCAGCGCCGTACGCGCCGCTTATATTGCGGGCACCTTCGACACCAAGGGCCGCGAGCTCCTCTTCCTGCGCAACTGCATCGAGAAGCTTGGCGTGCGCACCGTCACGGTGGACCTGTCGACCTCGGGCCGTCCGTCACCGGCCATGGTGCATCCGCGCGAAGTCGCGCGCCATCATCCTGGTGGAGAGCGTGCGGTGTTCACCGGCGACCGCGGCTCCGCCGTCACGGAAATGGCCGTCGCGTTCAGCGAGTTCATCCTGCGGCGGCGCGATGTCGGCGGCCTGATCTCCGCCGGCGGTTCAGGTGGCACCGCACTGGCGACGGCCGCGATGCGGCGGCTGCCGGTGGGCGTGCCCAAGATGATGGTGTCGACGGTGGCGTCCGGCGACGTACGTCCCTATGTCGGCCCCTCCGACATTTGCATGATGTATTCGGTGACGGACATCGCCGGCATCAACCGCATCTCGGAGAAAGTGCTGGCCAATGCCGCGCATGCGCTCGCGGGCATGATTGCCTACGCGCGGCCTGCGGCCAGCGACATCGCGTCGCGCACCGCGATCGGACTCACGATGTTCGGCCTCACGACGACGTGTGTGCAGGCGGTGATGAAGACGCTGGAGAACGAATACGATTGCCTGGTGTTCCATGCGACGGGCACCGGCGGCCAGTCGATGGAGAAGCTGGTCGAATCGGGATTGCTCGGTGGCGTGATCGATGCCACGACGACCGAGATTGCGGATGAGATCGCCGGTGGCGTGCTGTCCGCCGGACCGGGGCGCCTCGACGTATTTGCGCAGAGCCGCATCCCCTACGTGGGCTCCTGCGGCGCGCTCGATATGGTCAACTTCTGGGCGATGGACACCGTGCCGGAGCGTTACCGCGGGCGCCGCCTCCATCGGCACAACCCGAACGTGACATTGATGCGCACGACGGCCGACGAGTGCACGCGCATCGGCGCGTTCATTGCCGCCAAGCTGAACCGGATGCAGGGCCCCGTCCGCTTCCTGCTGCCGGAGGGCGGCCTGTCGGGGCTCGACGCGCCGGGACAACCGTTCTGGGACCCTGCAGCCGACCGGGCGCTCTTCGACGCCATTGCGGCCGACTTCCGGGCCGGCATCGATCGGAAGCTGTTGCGCCTGCCGCTGCATATGAACGACGAAGCCTTTGCGGCGGCGCTGGTTGCCGCCTTTCATGAAATCGCCGGTCCGGTGAACGCCGGATCCCGCGCACGGAGTTACTGAACGATGGCCCGCATCGCGCGCACCGAGATCCTGACCAAATTCCGCGACATGGTCGGTCGCCGCGTTCCGATCATCGGCGGTGGCGCCGGCACAGGGTTGTCGGCCAAATGCGAGGAAGCCGGCGGCATCGACCTCATCGTCATCTACAACTCCGGACGCTATCGGATGGCGGGTCGCGGTTCGCTCGCGGGGCTGCTGGCCTACGGCAACGCCAACGACATCGTCGTCGAGATGGCGCACGAAGTGCTGCCCGTGGTGCATGCAACGCCGGTGTTGGCGGGCGTCAACGCCACCGATCCGTTCCTGCTGATGGATGACTTCCTGCGCCGGCTGGGCGAACTGGGTTTTTCGGGCGTGCAGAACTTTCCGACCGTCGGCATCATCGACGGCCTCTTCCGCGCCAACCTTGAAGAAACCGGCATGGGCTACGCGCACGAGGTGGAGATGATCCGCAAGGCCCGCGCGCTCGACCTCCTCACGACGCCCTATGTTTTCAGCACCGACAACGCGGCTGCGATGGCGGCGGCCGGCGCCGACATCATCGTCTGTCACCTCGGTCTGACGACCGGCGGCGCCATCGGTGCCGACACGGCGGTGAGCCTGGCCGACTGCGTGCCGCGCATCGATGCGTGGGCGGACGCTGCGCGCGCCGTCAATCCCGACGTGATCGTGCTCTGCCACGGCGGCCCGATCGCCACGCCACAGGATGCGGAGTACATGCTGCGGCAATGCCGCGACATCCACGGCTTCTACGGCGCCTCCAGCATGGAGCGCCTGCCCACCGAGGTCGCGCTCACCGCGACCACGCGCGAGTTCAAGAACATCCGGGGCAACGGATGAACAACCATCGTAAGGCTAGGAGGTCACCATGACCGGTACACAGTTCGGGCAGTTCATCATGGGCCTGATCATCGTCGCGATCATCGTCGCGATCGGTGTGTGGCTTCTCAACTGGCTCTACCTTCGTTCGTCGAAGGAGCGGGCCT
>JANNNM010000230.1:0-1004 GCA_031398535.1 Betaproteobacteria bacterium
GGCGAACGATGCGACGTCAGGTACTCGCGTTGCGTCGACAGCAAGCCCAGCGCCACCAGACCCGCGGCACCCATGCACGCCAGCGCAATGCGCCAGTCGAAGAGCGTGGCCAGGCCGAAGCTGACGATCGGCGCCAGCGCATAGCCCAGGTTGCCGCCCACGCCATGCGTCGAGTAAGCATAGCCCAGGCGCTTGGGCGCGACGTTGGCATTGAGGATCGCGAAGTCGGCGGGATGGAACACGCCGTTGCCGACGCCCATCAATGCGACGATCGGAAACAGCACCCATGCGTTGGGCGCGAGCGACGCGGCAATCGTGCCGCCCGCCAGCAGGCCCAGGCCGGTCAGCAGCACGGGACGCGCGCTGAAGCGGTCGACGGCAAATCCGGCTGAGAATTGCGTGATCGCGCTGGCCGCGTAGAACACGCCGACCAGGAACCCCAGCAGCGTCCACGACACGTCGAACGTGGAGCGCAACATCGGGAACAGCGGCGGCAGTGCCAGCTGGAAGAAGTGCGAAAATGCGTGGGCGACGCCGACCAGTCCGATCACGCGTACATCGCGGCGGAGCGAGTCGACGGCAGGGGTTTCGTGGGACAAAGCGGCGGCGCTGTAAGGCGTACGGGCGAAGACACCACTATAGCGTACCGAGGACACGTGCTTGATAACGGTGCGCGCCACCCCCACTTCTTCGATCCGTTTCCACCCGAACAGGCACGAGACCATGACCGCCAAAGTGCACAAGACCGACGCCGAATGGAAAGCGCAACTCACGCCCGAGCAATATCGCGTGGCCCGCAAGGCCGGCACCGAGCGCGCCTTCACGGGTGAATACTGGGACAACCATCGCAACGGCCTCTACGCGTGCATCTGCTGCGGCACGCCGCTCTTTGCGTCCAGCACCAAGTTCGACTCCGGCACCGGCTGGCCGTCGTTCTGGCAACCGGTCACGCCGGCCAACGTGGCGGAGAAGGACGATTCCGGATTCTTCATGCGCCGCACCGA
>JANNNM010000245.1:0-8573 GCA_031398535.1 Betaproteobacteria bacterium
CCATGTCCATGCGCAACTGCATCACGGTTTCCGACGGCCAGCGGGCGTCGATCTGCGCGCGTTCGGCTTTCTTGGCTTCGAGCAAACGGTCCACGCCATACAACGCCACGCGGCGGTAATCGCCGATGATGCGCCCGCGCCCGTAGGCATCGGGCAGGCCGGTGATGATGCTGGAGCGCCTGCAGGCGCGGATCTCCGGCGTGTACAGGTCGAACACCGCGGCATTATGGGTTTTGCGGTACTTGGTGAAGGTTTCGCGCACCGCCGCATCCGGCTCGCGGCCGATCGCCTTCAAGCCGTTCTCGATCATGCCCCAGCCGCCGGTGGGCATGATCGCCCGGCGAAATGGCCGGTCGGTCTGCAGGCCGACGATCACTTCGTTGTCGCGGTCGATATAGCCCGGCCCGTGCGAGGTCAGCGACGAGGGCGTGGCCACGTCGACATCGAGCACGCCTTTCTTCGCCTCGTCGCGGAAAAAGGGCTGGAGCTCCGCCCACACGGCAAGCGTGCGCTCGGAGGGCTTTTCGAGAAACTCGGGGCCGCCGGTGTACGGCGTCACGTTGGAAACGATGAAATCGCGGACGTTGATCGCACGCTGCCACTCGGTGCCCGAAAATCCACGCCATGCCTGCAGCTTCTTCACTTTTTGCAGCATCGCTGACTCCTCCATCTGGTTCGGTCCCATCGCCAGGGTCGAGCGCCGAAACGCAACGACCAGGGGCTTGTCGCGCTGCACCAACCTTGATCCCAGGAAGTGCGCGCGGTACTGCTGCCAACATACGTCCTGCGGCGTGGCGAGTTTGAACAATTCAGGACACTCGCTTGACAGTATCGGACACCGCCAGATGATTGGTTTGCGATGGATCAATCGACCGGCAGGAAATGCCGGGCCGACGGCCTGCCGAACCCGTCGGCGGCCTGCGGAACGGGAGAATTGCTACAACGCCGGTACGGTGGACGTCGGCGACCTGGGAGGCCCGTCGTCGGGTGCCGCGAAGGCGGTCCCGCTCGGCAGAAACGGTGCGTCGCTGCGGTACTTCTCGCTGTCCGAACGGGCGCTTGAGGAGGCCCGTGCGGCGGCCTCTGCGTAGGGCATTGGATCCTTGATGGTCGCAATCTCGAGCCGTTGTGTCCCGGCGTTGACCTGCACGCTGTACCTGCCCAGGTTGTAGAGCAGGTACATTGCATAGAGATTGTCGAAGTCCTCGTAGCGTCCCTTTTCCTTGCGAAAGTCGCGGGAAAGCACGGAGGGAAACCGGTCGGGCAGGTCCTTGAATGCCACCCTGTCCTCGTCGTGCGGGTCGATGTAGGTGGAACCGGCATGCTTTCGGTACAGCACCACGTCCATCCGGTATCCGCGCGCGTCCCAGGCCTGCATCAGCTTCATCGCCATTTCGGTGGGAATATTGGCGTTGACCGCCGCGACCAGCGCGCGTCGGCGGAAGAGCCGGGCGCTCGTGACATCGAGATCGGTGTAGCCGACGCCGTGCCTGAATCCTGCACCGATCGACTTCGCACAGTTGAATCGCAGGTAGTCGTACTTGATCTCGCCGTCGTGGTACTCGGTGTTCGCGACGCGGCCGTGGAAGTCACGGTTGATGCGGTTGAAGAATGCGGCCAACGAAGCCTTCTCCGAGGCGGGCACGCCATGGACGCGAACACCGATCACCGATCGTTTGTAGATCTCGCCGAAGTCGAGACCGAACGATGCGGTCGGGCCAAGCGTGGAAGTCGTCCCGAACAGGTACTCCTTCTTCGGGATCCGGACCATCAGGTCATCGGTGTAGAAGCCTTGCGCATGCTCGCGCGAGCGGTCGGCGTAGAAATTGGCCGACCAGACCATGTCGTCGCTTTGCCCGGGATCGCGGATGGCCAGCGCGAGGTGGCCCGCGGAACCGCCCTTCGACGTGCCATAGCTGATCAGCAACTCCAGGTCGTAGGGGTCCTGCCGCAGGACCTCTGCGATGGCGTCGACGTTGGCAGGCTCCGGGCCGCCTCTCGTTCCGAAATCGGCGGCAAACGCGTGGGCGGCGAACACCAGCGCCGTCACCACCCCCACCGCCGCGGCATGCTGCAAGCCTCGCCGCTCTGCGTGGCGGGCAGACGTCATGGTCACCTCACCGTATAGCCTCGACCCTCGAGGCACGCGGCGCGCGCCCTCGCAAACGTAGCCTGTTGCTGTTGCGAGGCAGCCTGCGCCTGCTGCTGCCCCTGCTGGGCAACGGCCGCATTCTGCTTGCGGCTTTGCGAACGCGCCACGGCGGCCCCTGCTGCCGCACCTGCGCCCGCGTCGCCGCCGACAACTTCACCCACGATGGCGCCACGCGCCGCGCCGCGGACACCTGCGCCGGGGGTCGAACCGGTTGCCGTGGTCGGCGGCGCTGCGGCCGCCTGTTGCGGTGCTGGCTTGGCGGGATCGATTCCCGTGTTCTGTACCGCCCACGTGTAACAGGCCGCCTCGTCACTCTTCTGCTGCTGTGGCGACTGTCCCTTTGCGGGATAGACGATTTGCTGGGCCCCCGCGTGGGAGACCAGTACCGTGGCCAATGCAAGCATCGAGAGTATTCGCGATTTCATATGACTGCCCTCATGGTTGGGAACTCCCCGCAAACTCATTGCATCAACGCGGGACTTCCGTCCAGCCGGCGCCCGGATCGAAGGTGGTCATCCTCGCGCCGATGGCGGTGGAGTCCTTGCCGAGGTCCTTCTGGTAGACCTTGCCATTCTGGTTGACGATGAAGGTCATCACGCCGCTCACGCCCCACTCGGCCGGGTAGCCCACCATGCCAAAGCCGGCCACCATGCGGCCGTTGATCACATAGCCGTAGGCGCCGCCCGGCGCACTCTTGCCCTGCCGCGGCAGGATCCGGAAGTGATAGCCGCGATAGGCGTCACCTGCGGCCTTGCCCTTGCGGTAGTCGGCACTCTCGGCAACCAGCGGTCCGAACGGACTGAGCTCGTCGCCTTTTGCGGCGTCGGCCGGCCAGTACAGTCCATCGTGCTTGCCGGGCGTGCTCGCCACCTTCTGCGCGTACTGGAGCACGCCATCGCCGTCGCGATCCTTCGTCGCGTATTCCCGCTGCGCGTCGAGATAGGCACGCAGCACATGAATGGCATTGCGTTCGTTGCCGCCGATGCGGCGGTTGACGATTTCGTCCACGCCCTCCTCGGTGGCGAAGCGCCAGCGATCGCCGGTGCGTACCAGCGGAATGGGCATGGGCCACGCTTCGTCGCCGATCACCAGCACCCGTCGATCCGCCGTCGGCGATTGCATGACCCGCAGCGTTTGCATCGCTGCCAGGATCCTGGCGCGGGTGATGCTTGCCATCGCACGGTCGTTGTTGATAACGAGGTCCTTGTGTTCGTCGCCGAAGATCTCGACCATCGCCGGATCGCTGTCGGCCTTGAGCGCGGCCATCAGCGCGTCGACCGCGGCCTCTGGTGTGGTGAAGGTCGCCTGCGGGGCGGCACTCGCAACGAGCGGAATGGCCAACGCGAGCGCCAACGCCAGTCGGCGAAGGGAGGACAGGCAGTTCGTGATGTTCATGGGAGGGGCCTTGCTGTTGGATGAATGTAATGAGTGCATGGCGGTGTCGCGGCCGTCATCGCCGGCCGCCTCCGCCACCCCCACGTCCGCCACCTCCGCCACCACGCGCACCGCCCGCGCTACTGCCCGCAGACGGCCGTGCGCCGGCGCTGGACATCGAGCCGCGACTGGACGCGCCGCGTGAACTGTCCGCCTGCGTTTGCCTGCCGGAACTGTAGCCACCGAAGGCGTCGCCTCCGGACCCGCTGCCGCGATTGGCGCTGCCACTGTAACTGTCACGCGGGGATGCGCTGTACGAGGTGCCGGCACTTCGTGCCGCCGTGCTCCCGCTCATGGCACCACCCGCCGGTTGCGCCGAGGCGCGCGCACTGCCTGCGCCGCCGCCTGCTGCACCGGAACTGCCACCGCCTGGACGTGCAGCACCTGCTCCACCGGCACCCCCGCTGCCCGCGCGGGCGTCGCCCACGCGGCTGGAAGGCGCCGTCTTGCCGATCGAATTGCTCACCTGCCCGGGCTGCTTGTTCGATTTCCACGCGCTGCCGCCACTTCCGGCAGGCAACTGGTTGGCGCGGCCGCCGCCGCCGGTGTTGATGTTGGTGTTGCGATTGATGTTGATGTCGCCGCCACCGTAGTTGGTGCCGTAGCGATTGCCATTCCAGGCCGCCCCGATCGCCGCCCCCCAGATGATTCCCGTGGCCAGCGCCGCACCCGGCGGGTAGGGGTAGTAGTACGACGGATAGGGCGTCGGGTAGTACCCCCACACCGGGGCCACGCCGACGGTGACAACCGTTGCGGGGTTGTATTGCGGCACGTAGATCACCTGCGGGTCGGACGGCACGATGGTGATGATTTCCTGCTGCGCCTCCACCACCTGTTTACCGTCGGACTTGAGGTTGCCGGCGGCCTGGGCCTTGCGGCGGAAGGCCTGGATCGCGTCCAGCACCGCGCCCTGGTCGGTGACGACGGCCTCGCCGAGCGCGCTCGTCCAATCGAGATCGGCGCTCATGGTCTTGACCACCGTCGGGTAGTTCAACAGGGACTTGATGGCATCGTCCCACTTCTCATCGACTGGCAGTTTGGGGTCGGCCTTGCGCTTCTCGAGATAGCGATCGGCCTGCACCAGTTGCAGCGGATTGGTCGACGCCGGCAGGACGATCGCGACCAGGTCGTCCGGGTACAACGCGATCGGTCCCACGAGCGCGCCCAGATCGTCGTCGGAGGCAGGTGCCTGCGCGCCGGCGTGCACCGCGAACACGAAGGCGAAGCCCATGGCGACGTATGCGGACCAACGCGCGAACGCTCCCCTGCCGGTACCGTCCAGTCGGTTCATGCGCATGGTTGCGGCTACTTCTTCTTGGCCGCGGCGGGCGCCGGCGCAGGCTCGACGGAAAGCGCCATGGCTTCCGTGTACGTGGCCTCGACCTGGTCGCCTTTCCTGACGACCTTGAACTGGTCCGGGTTCTGCACGTTGACCGTCACCTCGTTGCCCTTGGGGCCTTTCAGGGTGATCGTGCTCTGCTGCGGATCCACGGCCATGACATCGGCCAGGATGGTGAGTTGTCGTGCGCCGACCACGGCCGGGCGTTCACCGGGCTTTGCCTTGAGGGCTTCTTCGCGCACGGTGGGCTGGCCGGCGGCGGTCCGGGTTTTCCGCAGCTCGAGCGTCAGCGCCTGCGCGAAGCGCACGACGACTGCGTCACCTACCTTGATCTGGTCGAAATTCGTCACCGCGTCTCCCGCGACGATGTCCGTGACGTTGCCCTTCGGGCCTTTCAGCGTGATCGTGCGCGTGGCCTTGTCGAGGCCAACCACCAGCGCACTGATCTCCGCAGCGCGTACCAGCGCGGCCTTGCCGGGTTCGCTGGCGAGGACAGCGCCGCCTTTGGCGCCGGGTTGTTGCGCGAGCAAGGTTGCAGATATCGCCAGGGTGATCAGCGCCAATGCGCCGCGGAATTTGCTGTTCATTCACTTCTCCAGGGTTGATTGAGGCGTGCACCACCGGTCAACAAGCGATGTGGCGCCATCTCCTCGACGTGTCGGCCCGATACTCACGCAATGCGCCGGTTGGCGTTGGTCAATTCACGACACAGTCTATACTTTTTCAGACACTTCGGGCTATGCTGCTTGTCCTGAGTCAACAAAGTGGCAACTGGGAATGAGCCCGCAGAAGACCGTCTACGCACCGCCTGATGGGACGTTGCGGATCGGGGCCACGATGGCGCTTCCATCCGTGCTGCGCGATCTGGGGTTCGATCCGGCTGTGGTGCTGGCCGAAGTCGGCGTCGATCTTTCGCTCTTCGCCAATCCCGACAACCTGATTTCCGTCGCGGCGCGTGGCCGGCTGATCCGGCACTGTGTCGAGCGGACGGGTTGCCAACATCTGGGATTGCTGATCGGCAAGGGAGGCGGCCTGCATTCGCTGGGACTCACGGGCTTGCTGGTGAAGTACTCACCGGATGTCGGCAGCGCGCTGCGCAGCCTCGTGCACCATCTGCACCTGCACGTGCGTGGTGCCGGCACCACATTGGTCGTGGACGGCGATCTCGTGAGCCTGGGCTACGAGGTCCATCAGCCGAACGTCGAGGCCACCGACCAGCTTGGGGACGGGGCTGCCGCGTTGCTGTTCAACATCATGCGGTCGTTGTGTGGCGCTGCGTGGAAACCGGTCGAGGTCCAGTTCGCCCATCGCAGGCCAAGGGATGTTGCGCCGTACCAGCAGCTCTTCCGGGCCACGCTGGCGTTCGATGCCGAGCAGAATGCGTTGGTGTTCCCGCTCAGCTGGATGAGCCTTCGGCTACCCGACATCGACCCTGAGTTGCTGCGGCTGTTGCAGCAGCAGGTACAGGTACTGGAGTCGCGGCATGGCGACGACTTCCCGGAACAGGTGCGCAGCGTGATGCGGACGGCGATCGTCACGGGCCATGCCGACGCGGAACGCGTGGCCTCGCTGTTCTCGATCCACAGCCGGACGCTGCACCGCCGGCTGCAGACATTCGGCACCGGCTTCCAGACGTTGCTGGACGAGAGCCGGTTCGAGATCGCCCGGCAACTGCTGGCGGACTCGAGGATGGATGTGAGCCGGATCGCGATGGTGCTCGGCTATGCCGACGCCAGTGCCTTCACGCGGGCCTTCCGGCGATGGAGCGGCGTGACGCCGGCCCGTTGGCGAAGTGCGCAACGTCCGCACGTCGTCTAGAGCCTGGAGCGTGTTCCGCAGCCACAAAACAGTGGACGTCGTTGCGAGCGGTCAGGCGTGCGCCATCCGCTGGCCGTGCTCGCGCGTGGCATGAAAGCCCACCTGCGGCCAACGCTCCATGGCCACCTGCAGGTTGAAGCGGTTGGGCGCGAGGTACACGGGGTTGCCGTCGACGTCGTTGGCCAGCGAGGCGGCGCGGTCCTTCTCGAAATCGCGGCGGGTCTTCTCGTCGGGATACGTCAGCCAGCGCGCGGTGGCGATGCCGGCTTCGTCGTAGAGCGCGTCCACCTTGTATTCGCTGGCGAGGCGCGCGGCGACGACTTCGAACTGCAGCTGTCCCACCGCGCCCAGCAGCAATGTGTTGCCGACGATGGTCTCGAAGACCTGGATCGCGCCTTCCTCGCCCAGCTGCTGCTGGCCCTTCTGCATTTGCTTGGCCTTGAACGGATCGCGCGGCCGCGCGACGCGGAAGAGCTCCGGCGCGAAGTAGGGGATGCCCTTGAACGACAGTGCCTCGCCTTCGGTGAGCGTGTCGCCGATCTGCAGCTGGCCGTGATTGTGGATGCCGATGATGTCGCCGGCCACGGCGTCCTGGCTGGCCACGCGTTCGTTGGCCATGAAGGTCATCACATTGCCGAGCTTCATTTCCTTGCCGGTGCGCTGGTGGTCCACCTTCATCGCCGGCGTATAGCGGCCCGAGCAGACGCGGAAGAACGCGATGCGGTCGCGGTGGCGCGGATCCATGTTGGCCTGGATCTTGAACACGAAGCCGGAGAAGGGCGCCTCCGCGGGTTCGACGATGCGTTCGCCGCCATCGCGCGGCTGCGGCGGCGGTGCCCATTCCGTCAGCGCGTTCAGGATCTCCTGCACGCCGAAGTTGTTGATGCCGGAGCCGAAGAACACCGGCGACTGCTTGCCCGCGAGGAATTCGTCCAGGTTGAACGGCGTGCTGGCGCTGCGGATCAGGTCCACGTCGCGCAGCAGCGCGGGCATTTCGTCGGGATAGAGTTCGGCAAGGCGCGGGTTGTCGAGGCCTTCGATGGCTTCGCTTTCGTCGCTCTTGCGTTCCTCGCCCGGTGTGAAGCGCACCAGGCGATCGCGGCGGAGGTCGAACACGCCGCGGAACGTCTTGCCCATGCCGATCGGCCAGGTGATCGGCGCGCAGTCGATCGAGAGCACCGACTCGATCTCTTCGAGCAGTTCCACCGGCTCGCGCACTTCGCGGTCCATCTTGTTGACGAAGGTGATGATCGGCGTGTTGCGCAGCCGGCAGACTTCCAGCAGCTTGATCGTCTGCGCTTCCACGCCCTTGGCCGCGTCGATCACCATCACCGCGGCATCCACGGCGGTGAGCACGCGATACGTGTCTTCCGAAAAATCCTGGTGGCCCGGCGTGTCGAGCAGGTTGATCGTGTGGCCCGCGTAGTCGAACTGCATCACGGAGCTTGTCACCGAGATGCCGCGCTGCTTTTCCACTTCCATCCAGTCGGACGTCGCGTGGCGCGAGCTCTTGCGCGCCTTGACGGTGCCGGCCAGCAGGATCGCGCCACCGAAGAGCAGCAGCTTTTCGGTCAGCGTGGTCTTGCCGGCGTCCGGGTGCGAGATGATCGCGAACGTGCGGCGCAGGGCCACGTCGCGTTCGAGGTCGGCAGAGAGGTTGGGCGTGTTCACGGGGCGGAAAAGAAAAGCCGCCGGCCGGTAAAGGGCGGGCGGCGGTGATGGCCGAATTATACCGTGGGAAAAAGGGGCCAGGCTCAGCTTTAAAAAGGGGCCAGGCTCAAGTTAATAAAGGGGTCAGGGTCAATTGAACGCTTGAGCTCCAGCATGTAT
>JANNNM010000247.1:0-4174 GCA_031398535.1 Betaproteobacteria bacterium
GCATGTCCATCGACAGCGTCTTGGCGATGGCGCCCAAGCCGCGCGGCTGTTCGGCGCCGTTGATCCACACTTCGAACGGATACGCGCCGTGATTGTCGATGTGGCCGATGAACACGGCGAAGTCGCCCAGCGGATGGCGCACGACGTAGGTCCAGCACGGATTGCCGTCGGGCAGCTCGGGCCGTCCCGGCCAGCGCAGGCTCGCCAGCGGCGGGGCCGTCGTGCGGTCGAGGCGGATGCGGCGGTCGGGGTCGGCCGTGTCGAAATCCTGCGGCCCGGCGGCTGGCGCCATGGCGGGGACGGTCTCGAGCACCGCGCCGAGGATGCTGTTGGGGCGATAGGTCGCAATGCCCTTCAGGCCCGCCTGCCACGCCTCGAAGTAGAGGTCCTTGAAGGCGTCGAAGGGGTAGTCGGACGGCACGTTGACGGTCTTGCTGATTGCCGTGTCGATGAAAGGCTGCACCGCCGCGCTCATCAGCATGTGATCCTGCGCGCTCATCTCGAGCGCGCTGACGAAGGCCGGGGGCAGCATCGCGCGGCGCTTGCCGTCCGGGTCGGTCCAGACGTTGCCCGCCGGCAGTGCGCGCGCCGGATCGAAGGGCAGCATCTCGACGTCCGCGTCGAGGCCGAGCCGATGCCGGTAGACACGATACGCGTGATCCTCGACCAGGTATTCCTTCATCGACTCGTCGGGCATCCGCTTCTTGCGGCGATAGGTCCAGCTGAACGCGGGCTCGATGCCGTTCGACGCGTTGTCGGCGAAGGCGAGCGAGATGGTCCCCGTCGGCGCAATCGACAGCACGTGGCTGTTGCGGATGCCGGTCTTGCGGATCGCGGCCTTGATGCCGTCGGGCAGCCGCGAGGCAAAGCGCGGGGCCTCGAGGTAGCGCTCGGCATCGAGCGCCGGGAAGGCACCCTTCTCGGCGGCAATCTCCACCGACGCCGTGTAGGCCGCATCACGCATCGACTCCGCAATGCGGGCGGCTATCGCTCGTCCTTCGGTGCTGTCGTAGCGCAGGTTGAGCTCGATCAGCGCGTCGCCCAGGCCCGTAAAGCCCAGCCCCACGCGGCGCTTGGCCATCGCCTCGCGCTGCTGCTGCGGCAACGGCCACGCCGAAACGTCGAGGACGTTGTCGAGCATGCGCACGCCCACCGCCACCGTGGCGGCGAAGCCATCGAAGTCGAAGTGCGCGCCGGATGTGAACGGTTCGCGCACGAAGCGCGTGAGATCGACGCTGCCGAGGTCGCAGCAGCCATAGGCGGGAAGTGGTTGCTCACCACAATTGTGGACGACGATGCCATTCGCATCGAAGGCATGCACATCGGCGACTGTGACGTCGAACACGTCCTCACACCCGTCCGCGATGAGGCTCTCTACCGTGCAGACGAAACGTTCGCGATTGAGACCACGCCGGTAGCCGTCGAGGAGCGCCTGGAGGCGAGCGGACTTCACGGTATCGGCGAATCCGACGCGATCGGCGAACACCCGAAGGTTGTCGCCACTGATCACCAATTCGTGCGAAGCGCGCGTGGCGTACTGCTTGTGGCCGCCGTGGCCGTCCGGCATCGGGCGTATTCCGGGAGGACGTCGGTCGCGATAGATCGTCGCGACGATCCCGAACCGTAGCAGCATCCTCTGCACCCCTTCCAGCAGCGCCAGGTCGCTCTGGGTCAGGCGAACGCTTACGCCTTTTGTTTGCGACCCCTGAACCGAGCCGTCGGCATCGAACAACCCACGTAACAGCCCCTGCATGAATGCCGAACTCCCACGCTCGATCTGCGGCGTGATCGTCTTGGCACCCGGTGCAAGGCCAAACGAGCGGGCCAACCGGCCCAATGGAGCCGACTTGAGGCGCGCTTCACCGCGACCAGTGATCCGGTGAAAGCCACGAAAGTCGCTGCGGTGGTCGAGCGTGGCTGCAGCGGCCTCCGCAGCGGCCACGATACCCGCGGCGCCGGTGGCGGGCAAAAGGAGCGTCGAACCGTTGCCGACGAGTTTCAACTCCGGTGCCCAGACGCTGAGGATGGCCAGGTCCTGCTTCAGTGTTCCATCACCGATCAGAAGGCCAAGGAGGTATCCGTCGCCCTCGCTGCCCGCGCCTTCCCATCCGCCAAGCGCACGGTGGTCGTGCAGCACGACTTCGTCGCCGGCCTCGAGGCGGGAGGCCTCGACCCATTCGACTTCCAGCACGTGCGCCGACCTGCGTGCGACACGCCGGACAAGGTGATCCGCCGTCAGGCGCAACGCATATCCTTCGCGCGCGGTGAGCCGCAACACCGGCTTGGTCCCGGTCCGGAAGAAGCCCTCGCTGCTGACGGGATATCCCTTCCCGTCGACAACGGCGGTGAACGGCCTGCCAACGAGCTCTGCCACCTGGCGCGGGCCATCGGTGGTCGTGACCCAGGTGTCGGCGGTCACACACGGATTGCACGCCGCAATCACTTCGCAGTAGGACAGATTGTTGTCGCGGTTCATCGCATCGATGAACACGACGCCAGGCTCCGCGTGATCGTAGGTGGACCGCATGATCTGGTCCCAGAGCGCGCCCGCGGGCACCGCGCGATACACCCATTGCCCGTCGGCGCGCTGGCGGGCGCCTGCTGCCAGCAGGTCCGGCGCCGGCGGCGCCTTGTGCACCAGCTCCCAGTCGGCATTGTCGCGCACGGCGGCGACGAACGCGTCGGTCACCGCCACCGAGAGATTGAAGTTGGTGAGCTTGCCGTCGTCCTTGGCGTGGATGAAGGCCTCGATGTCCGGGTGGTCGCAACGCAGGATGCCCATCTGTGCACCCCGGCGTGAACCCGCGGACTCCACCGTCGCGCAGCTCTGGTCGAATACCCGCATATAGGACAGCGGGCCGCTGGCGCGGCTGTTGGTGCCCTTGACGTGCGCGCCTTGCGGCCGGATCGGCGAAAAATCGTAGCCCACGCCACCGCCCCGGCGCATCGTTTCCGCCGCCTCGTTCAGCGCGTCGTAGATGCCGATGCCGTTCTCGTCACCGGAAATGCTGTCGCCGACCGGCTGCACGAAGCAGTTGAGCAGCGTGGCCTTCAGGTCTGTTCCCGCGGCGGAGTTGATCCGCCCGCCCAGGATGAAGCCGTTCTGCTGGGCCTTCAGGAAGACGTCCTCCCACTGGCCCCGCTGGTCCGGCGCCTCGACGGCGGCCAGCGCGCGCGCGACGCGGCGGCGGACGTCGTCGATGGATCGCTCATCCCCCTTGGCGTACTTTTCCAGCAGCACTTCGCCGGAAATCGATTGCGCGGGCATCGCGGCGCGGTTGGCGGCGCCCAGGGTCTTGAGATCGTCGAGTTTCATGGGGACTGTCCGGAGGTGGTTCCGCTTCGGGCCAATTCAAGCTTGTGCGCACGCGGCGCACCCGCGCCGGCAAACCGGTGAATCTACTCCAGTTCGATCGCGTCGCTGATCGCCGCGATGCCGGCCTTGGCACACACGTCGTCGGCGTCGCCGCCGGGCGCGCCCGAGACGCCGATTCCGCCGACGATCGAACCCTTGGCCCGGATCATCATGCCGCCGCCCACGGCGACCACGTTGGGCAAGTCCCGGATGCCGCTCGAGGGCTTGCCCGCCTGTGTGGTCGCGGCGAGCTCGGTCGTGTCGGTCCGGAAACTGACCGCCGTGGTGGCCTTGCCGATGGCGGTAGCGGTCGTGTGGCTGCCCGCCAGGTTGTCGCGCAGCACGGCCAGCGGCAAACCAGCGCGGTCGACCACCGCCACGGCGACGGTGTAGCCGTCCTTCTGGCAGCGCGCCAGTGCCGCTTCCGCGGCCTGGCGTGCCGCAGTGGTAGTCAGCGAGCTGGTGGTGGCGAGAAGCTTCTGGCCGGAGGCCAGCGTCGCGCTAGAAATCGCCACCGCAGCGGCAAGACCCAGCGCAACGCAACGCAGGCTGCCGCCGCGGGGTTGGCATTGCAGGCGCGCTGCCGCGGCCACGATCAGGCGCCCATTCGCGCCGACTTGACGGCGGCCATCAGGCGCTGCTTTTCGCCCAGCACCTTGTTGGCGTAGGCGGTGGTTTCGTCCAGCGCCGAGCCGTTGTAGAGCTGCAGGCCTTCGACCAGTCCACCGGCCCGGCGGATGTATTCCTTCAGCACCAGCGCGCCGATGCGGATATTGGTGTGAGGCGTCAACACGGACTCTTCCTCCGGCGCGAACTTGT
>JANNNM010000250.1:0-2924 GCA_031398535.1 Betaproteobacteria bacterium
GCTTCAGCCTCGCAGGTGTGACGCTCGCCGAACCCGCGAGGCTGAAGCCTCGCCTACAAATCCAATGGAATTGCGCTTGGGTTACAGCGGCACGCCGATCCGCTTGCCCACTTCGCGGTAATGCCCGATCACGTCGCCGAGGTCGCGGCGGAAGCGATCCTTGTCGAGCTTTTCACCGGTGCGCGCGTCCCACAACCGGCAACCGTCCGGCGTGAACTCATCGCCCAGCACCAGCGGACCCGAGGGATCGTCGGTGGGGTGGCCGAACTCGAGCTTGTAGTCGACGAGGGTGATGCCGGCGTTGGCAAAGAGCGGCTTCAGCACGGCGTTGACGGCATTGCTCAACGCGCGCATCTCCGCGATTTCGCCCGCCGTGGCCCAGCCGAGGATCCGGATGTGGTCGTCGTTGCACAGCGGGTCGTGCAACGCATCGCTCTTCAGGAAGAATTCGAACACGGGTTCGGAGAGCCTGGTGCCCTCCTCGAGCCCGAAGCGCTTGGCCATCGACCCGGCGCACACGTTGCGCACCACGCACTCCACCGGGATCATCTTCATCGCCTTGACCAGCGATTCGCGGTCGTTGACCAGCGACACGAAGTGCGTGGGCACGCCCTCAGCCGCCAGCTTCTCCATCACCCAGGCATTGATGCGGTTGTTGGTCTCGCCCTTCTTCTCGAGCTGCGCCACCTTGACGCCGTCGAAGGCCGACACGTCGTCGCGGTAGTGCATCACCAGCCGGTGCGGATCGTCGGTCGCGTAAACGGTCTTGGCCTTGCCGCGATAGAGCTCGTTGCGCTTTTCCATGCAGGGGTTCCTTCGGAGGATCAGGCCAATGCGCGCCAGGCGAAGCCGTCGGACTGGTCAGCGATGCCGATCCAGTCGGCAGCGCAGGAAAGCGCCGCGGCCAGCGCCGCACGCGCGCGGTCGGGGGTGTTGTTCTGTTGCGAAAGGTGGGCGGCCACGATGTGCTGCAGCCGGCTGGTATCGAGCGCTGCCAGCAGCGCGGCGGCGCCCTCATTGTGCAGGTGGCCGAAGCGCCCGGAGATGCGCGCCTTCAGCGCCTGCGGGTAGCTGCTGCCGGCCAGCATGTCGAGGTCGTGGTTGCATTCGAGCACCAGCGCGTCGCAGCCCGTCAGGCTTTGCTCGACGCAAGGGGTCGACATGCCGAGGTCGGTGAGTACACCCACGCGGTGGTTGCCGTCGGTGATGACGAACTGCACCGGTTCGCGCGCGTCGTGCGGCACCGGGAACGGCCGAACCTCGAGGTCGCCGATCACGAAGGCATCGTGGCTGTCGAAGCCATAGACACGCTCCATGCCGTCGAAGCGCGCGCTGGCCACGCTGCGCGTGCCGAAGGTCATCCACACCGGCACGCCATGGCGGGCGGCAAACGCAGGGACGCCGCCGATGTGGTCGGAATGCTCGTGGGTGACGATGATGGCGGACAGCGAGTCGGGCTCGATGCCGATGCGCTGCAGCCGCACGGCGGCGTCGCGGACGCCGAAGCCGCAGTCGATCATCACGCGGGTGGTCCCCGCTTCGACGACGAGGCCGTTGCCTTCGCTGCCGCTGCCGATGGAGGCGAAGCGCACCGGGATACCCGCGTTACTTCAGCTGTTCCTTGAGGAGCCCCAGGATCTTTTCGCTGTTGGCCGAGCGATCCGGCGCGCCGCCCGGGTCCTGCACGGACACGACGCTGGCTTGCGCGGATTCCGCCACCACGATCTGGTACTGGTCCGGCTTGTCCACTTCGTCGGACTTCCAGAACTGCAGCTTGTCCAGGATGCCCTGGGCATTCTTCTTCGCTGCCAGCGCATCAGGATCGCCGTAGCGGACGAAGTAGAGGCCGCGCGAACGGTCGCGGTCGACGACGGTGAAGCCGATGCGGTCAAGGGCCAGCCCCACGCGGCGCCACGCGCGATCGAACTGGTCGTCGACGGTGAGCTTGAACGAGCCGTCGGGGTTCTTGTCGATGCGCGCCTTGTCGGGCGCGATGGCGGCCTGCACGACAGCGGCGCGCGCGGCGGGCTCGGGCGTGCCGAACTTCATCATCATCCGCGTGAGCATCTCGGCTTCGAGCGCCGGATTGGGCGGCATCACGGCCCATGCAAACGCGGCCGGCGACGAATTGTCGATCTTGCCGGTGGGGACCTGTTCCATGCCGCGGTGCGCGACAAAGACTTCCACGGTGCCGGGTTCGGCGCCGCGCTCGATGCGCGTGCGGAACTTGTCCTGCTTGTACGTCGCGTAGAACACGTCGAGGTACTTGCCGATGGTGCGGCGGAAGAGGTCCTGCGGAATCTCCGCGCGATTTTCCGCAAAGTCCGTTTCCATCATGCCGACGTTGGGTTGCTCCACTGCCAGCACGAAGCCCGACTCCTGCCAGAACTCGCGCACGGTGTTCCACGCCTGCTCCGGCGTGGCCTTGGCGACCAGCCAGCGTTCGTTGCCGGCACGCACGATCTTCGCGTCGGGATTGGTAGGCAAAAACTCCGAGCGCGTGCTGCTCTTGTTGGCGTTGGCCGCCGCGAGTCCGGTGGCCGTCGTGACCTGGTAACGGTCGTCGTATCGGGGCGTGGTCAGGTCCGGCGGCAGCTCGAGTGCGGGGCCGGAAGAGGCCGATTTGTAGTCGATGCGCTTGCTGGGGGCGATGCCGGTGAGCGACTCGCATCCGGCGAGCAGGAACAGCCCGAGTGGCATGCACAGCGCCGCGATGACGGGCAGCGGTGCGCGCGAACGTTGAAACGTGGGCATGGTGAACAGCACCTCGTGATTACGCGAGACAGCCCGCTTCGCGCAGCGCGGCGCGGACCGTGTCGTGAAATTGCGGCGACAACTTGACGAGCGGGAGCCGCAATTCGTTCTGGATGAGGCCCATCTCGGCGAGCGCCCACTTGGTAGGGGTCGGGTTCGCCTCGATGAAC
>JANNNM010000286.1:0-3641 GCA_031398535.1 Betaproteobacteria bacterium
GTCGCTGGTGACGGCGATGGCCTTCAAGCGCCCGGACTTCACGTGCTGCCACGCCGCGGGCATCGATACGAAAAGCAGCTGCACCTGGCCGCCGATGGTGTCGGTGACGGCCGGGCCACCGCCCTTGTACGGCACGTGCACGATGTCGACGCCGGTCTTCAGCTTGAACAACTCGCCGGCGATGTGTCCCGGCGAGCCGGTGCCCACCGACGCATAGTTGAGCTTGCCCGGCTGCGCCTTGGCCAGCGCGATCAGTTCCTGCACGGTATTGGCGGGCACGCTCGGATGCACGACGAGGATCTGCGGGATCATCGCGGCCAGGCTGATCGGCACGAAGTCCTTTTCGACATCGAAGGGCAGCTTGCCGTAGAGCTTGGGATTGATCGTGTGCGACGACAACGTGAAGAGGATGTTGTAGCCATCCGCGGGCGCCTTGGCCGCGATGTCGGTACCCACGTTGCCTGCGGCGCCGCCCTTGTTGTCGATGATGATGGGCTGGCCCAGCGCCGCGCCCAGCGGCTCCGTCAGGATCCGCGCGACGACATCGGTGCCCCCGGCCGGCGGATACGGCACGATGAACCGGATGGGCTTGCTCGGGTAATCCTGCGCCACCGCAACCGCGGTGAGACCCGCCAGCAGCATGCCCAACCCCCACGACCTTGCGCGTTGCAGTGCCATCGCCTGAACCCTCCTTGCGGACTGCCACCACGGAACCGGACGCGCGAAACCGCACGCGCCTCCGGCATGTCGAACGGCGTCTAGCGCGCCATCGTCGACTTGTACTTGGCGAGATGCCGCACCGGCAGCGACAGCGCATCGCGGCGGAACGGGTCACCCAGCTCGGCCGTGACCATCATCTCGAGCACGGTGGCCTTGCCTTCCTTCTGCGCCGCGCACGCGGCCTGCAGCGCCGCGCCCACGTCACCGATCTTCTCGATCCGATGGCCCTCCGCGCCCATCGCGCGCGCCACGGCGGCCCACGAGGGCTGCTTGTCGAGATTCACGCCGATGAAGCGGTTCTCGTAGAAGTCGACGTGGTTCTTCTTCTCCGCGCCCCACTGCCCGTTGTTGAAGACGATGGCGGTGACGGGAATGTTCTCGCGCACGCAGGTCTGCAGTTCGCCGAAACTCATGCCCCACGCGCCGTCGCCCACGTAGGCGATGGCCGGACGGTCGGGCGCCGCGACCTTGGCGCCGATGATCGTCGGGAACGCATAACCGCAGTTGCCGAAGCTCATCGCGGCGAACATCGACCGCGGCTGGTCGAAGCGCAGGTAGCTGTTCGATACCGAGCAGATGTTGCCGATGTCGGTGGAGACCATCGCGCCAGCGGGCATTGCGCGTTCAAGTTCGCGCAGCATCTGCCGCGGATGCATGTGCGATGAGCTCTTCGCGATCTCGAGCGACCACGCATCCTTTTCCTGCGCCCAGCCGTCGAGTTCGCCTTCCCAGGATTTCTTTTCCGCCTCGACATCGGCCAACCGCTGGGCCTTGTTGACCTGGCATGCCAGCGTCTTGCCGGTCAAGCGCGCGATCAATGCGCGCGCCGCTGCGCCGGCGTCGCCGCAGATGCCCACCGAGATCGGCTTGACGAGGCCCAGCATCTTCGCGTCGGCGTCGATCTGGATGACCTTGGCATCCTTCGGCCAATAGTCGATGCCATGCTGCGGCAGCGTGCCGAAGGGGCCGAGGCGCGTACCCAGCGCCAGCACGACGTCGGCCTTGCTGATCAGCTTCATCGCCGCCTTCGAGCCCTGGTAGCCGAGCGGGCCCACCCACAGCGGGTGCCGCGAAGGAAATGAATCGTTGTGCAGGTAGCTGCAGGCCACCGGCGCCTGCAGCAGCTCCGCCAGTGCAATGGCATCCGGTTGCGAGTTGCCCATCACGATGCCGCCGCCCGCCAGGATCACGGGGAACTTCGCGGAGGCAAGCAGCGCTGCGGCCTCGTCGAGGCTCTGCTCGCCGCCGGCGCCACGCTCGATGTGGATCGGCTGCGGAATGGCGCACTCGACATCGCCGTAGAAGAAGTCGCGCGGGATGTTGAGTTGCGTCGGGCCCATCTCGAGCAGCGCGCGGTCGAAGGCGCGGCCGGTGAGCTCGGCCATGCGGGCGCGGTTGTTCACGTGCGCCTGGAACTTGGTGATCTTGGAGAAGATCGGCAGCTGGTCGGTTTCCTGGAACCCGCCGAGACCGAGCGTCATCGAGCCGGTTTCCGGCGTGATGCACACGACCGGCGAATGCGCCCAATAAGCGGCCGCCACCGACGTGACGAAGTTGGTGATGCCGGGGCCGTTCTGCGCAATGCACACGCCGGGCTGACCGGATACGCGCGAGAATCCATCGGCCATGTGGCCGCCGCCCTGTTCGTGCGCGACGGAGATGAAGCGGATGCCGGCCAGCGGAAAGAGGTCGAGCGCATCCATGTACGCCGAGCCGACGATGCCGAAGACGTTCTTGACGCCATGCGCCACCAGCGTCTCCACAAAGGCTTCCGAAGCCGTCATGCGCTGCTTGGCGGTCACGGCCTGCGGCAGGTCAACGGGTTTGTTCATGGCGATGCGCTCCTGATGGCGGCCAACATGGTCCGGGGATCGAGTGTTCCACAACCGCGTCGCGCGTTCAATACATGGATTGAAAATTTGGTTTGAAATATTCCATTTTTCGATATATCGTTATTCCATGGCCACCAAGCTTGATCGCACCCCGCCGTTGCTTCGCGCGTTCGCGCTGCTGGAGCACGTCGTGCATGCCGACGGTGCGATCTCGCTGCTTGAGCTCACGGAGCTGGCCGGGCTGCCGAAGCCCACCGTCTACCGGATGCTGAACGTGCTCGAGGACGCGGGGCTGCTCCAACGCGAACCGGAGGGCCGGCGCGTGACGGCTGGTCCACGCCTCGTCCGCTTCGCGCTTGATGCGCTGCTCAACGAGGCGGTGCGTGCACCGCGGCATGCGATCCTGAAGCGGCTGGCGGAGGATGTCGGCGAAACAGTGAACCTGACGATGCTCGATCGCGGCGAGGTGGTGTATCTCGATCGCGTGGAGACGGCGTGGCCGTTGCGGATGACGCTGGTGCCTGGCTCGCGCGTCCCGTTGCATTGCACGGCCAGCGGCAAGCTGCTGCTGGCGATGCTGCCGGCGGTGCGGCGCAAGCGCGTGATCGCCGAGATGACGTTCGAACGCTTCACCGACAACACGATCGTCGAGGCGAAACACCTCGAACGCGAGCTGGCCGCGATCCGGAAGGCGGGCATGGCGACGGACAACGAGGAATACCTGGCGGGACTCGTGTGCGTCGCCGCACCGGTCACCGCCACCGGGCGCATCGTCGCGTGCGTGGCGGTGCATGCGCCGGTCGCGCGGATGCCATTGTCGCGGGCGCTGCTGCATCTGCCGGCGTTGCGCGTTGCCGCGACGGCGCTGGGCAAGTCCTTGGAGACCTGAAGGATTGATTCGCATGCAGGCGAGGCTTCAGCCTCGCAGGGTCAATGCGCGCCAGACCTGCGAGGCTGAAGTAACCGTCTTGAATGTCAAGCGGGTTGGGGCTCCATAGTAAAGGGCTTTTGGTCGCGCGCCATGGCGTTGAGAATGGTTACGACCTTGCGAATGCAGGCCACCAGCGCCACCTTTCGCTTCTTGCCGGC
>JANNNM010000298.1:0-5091 GCA_031398535.1 Betaproteobacteria bacterium
CGCGAACCGTCACGCGCAATCCGCAAGTTCAGTGCGTGGCGCCACCCGCAGGCGCAGGCTGGCGCGACGCCAGCGTGTCGAGCGCGGCGCTGACCGCGCGATCGAAGAGGGGCACCGGTTCCACCACCAGGTTGACCTTGCCCGCACCGAACTCGTAGGCCAGCTCCTCCGGTGTGTAGACGAAGGCCCGCGCCTTCGACCGGCTGGTGAAAAGGTATTTGGTGCGCAGGGGGCTCACCCACGTCAACCGCGCATTGACCGTGCCGGCTTCCTTGGTGAACGCAAGCCATGTACCGACGGCCATTTCGCTGACGAAATCGTGGACATTGGTGACGGCAGCCACCGGCGCCGGCGGTTGCGCGGGCGCGGCCGGTTCCGCCCCCATCACGACAGTGACACCCGCCGGCGGCTTGATGGCCGCGATGTGCAACTGGTAGAGCGCCTCGAAGAAGGCCTTGGCGCGTTCGGGCGGTACCTGTTGCGCGACGCAGGCGCGGCGCAGCGCGCCGATCAGCGCCGGGATCATCTTCGTCAGCCGGGCTTTCTGCGCTGAACGTTCCTTGGCCACGATGCTCCACAGCATGTCGTCCAGCGTATGCACGCCGGCGATCCAGGCCTCGCTGTCCGGGCCGTGCTGCAGCCGGATGGCGGTCAGGTGTTCCGCCCATGTCGTCTCGACGAACGCACGCACGTCGAAGGGCACCTCGATCCCGGCCAGGCGGTCGCGCAGGAACGCGCGCACATGGGAGCGGTCGAGTTCCTGTTCCTCGGCGGTCAGGGCCTCGGCCATGTCGACCGCGGCCGCATCGGTGACGCGCTGGCGTTCGGCATCGATGAACGCAAGCAGCCGCAGGTTCGCGACGCGGAAGACCTCGACGTCGATCTCGAACTCCTGGCAGATCTCGTCGACGACATCGGTGGCCAGCGCGGTGAACGCAAGGCGATAGTTTTCGTCGTGCGTGGAGCCGACCGCGGCATCCGCCAGGTTGTCGAGCAACTGGCGGGCCGCGTGGCGCCGGTCGCTGAAGAACGAGCGGTCGAGCAGCGCCGCCTTGACGATCGGCACTTGCAGCCGGCCGAACAGGCTGCGCAACGGGTCCGGGATGGAGCGATCACGGAAGATGTAGTCGAACAGCAGTGCGATCACGTCCAGCGTGATCCGGTCGGTGTCGTTCGAGAACTGGCCCTCGATCGCCGCCCGGATGTGCGGAATGAGGTTGAGCGGCACGACGGTGCCTTCCTGCACACCGGCTGCGGACGGCGGTGCCGCGCGCGCGATGGCGGCCGGCAGGTCGAGTCGTTGCCACTGTGCGAGCGTGGCGAAGAGCGGCGATGAGGTGCCGAGCGCCATCAGCGGGTCGAGCGACGGGAACCCCCCGGGTGCGGCGGGTGCGGCGACAGGCGCGCCCACCGGCGCGGCATAGCCCACCGGCGCCAGCTCGCCGTCGACGACGCCACCGCCGGCATAACCGACGGCCGTGATGTCGCCGGCGGGCAGGGGTCCCCCCCCCGCTGAACCGCCGATGGCGCCGCCACGCGCGCCCACCGCGGCCAGCGCGGCCAGTCCCGCGAGGATCTTGCTCGCCGACATCTGGTTGGGGTCGTGCTCGCCGTCGCGCATCGACGCAAACGGCTTTTCGGCAAACGCAAAGCCCGCCGGCCTGCCGGGCTCGGACAGCGATTCAGGCACGACGATGTCGATCGGCACGGCGCCGCCGCCATCCTCGAGCAGTTTCGAGAACGTGGGCAGGAGATCGCGATCATCCGCCGGCCGCAGTTCGCTGCGCGCCCGCAACGCAGCCTTGATCTCCGGCAGCACGCCGCGATCGGCGAGAAAGCGGTTGATCGAGATGTAGAGCTTGTTGATGTCGGGTGTCAGGTCCTCGAGCACGCGCTCCATGAACGGCCGCCACACGCGAGGATTGGGGTAGACGGCACGTGCGGAGGCGCCCACGGCATCCAGGATGTAGGTGACGGCGAACGGATTGTCGATCTCGCGCGATGCATCGGGCGGCAGCAGCGCATCGACCCGCAGGTCGAGGGCCGCCAGCTCGCGCTGCGTGAAGCGGTCGAGGAAGCGGGTGACGTCCTTCAGCGCGGTCTGGCGCTCGTGGTCGAAGGCGGTCAGCACGCGCAGCGTGGCAAGGGACGCATCGGCGTCGGGCCGGCGGCCCCGGCGGCGCTCGCCGCGCAACCGGCGATCGAACATGTCGATCAGTGTCTTGTCGAGTTGTTCGAGCCAGGCACCGCGCTTGGTGCGGAAGATCTCGACGTCACCGTTCGGGATATGGCTGTTGCTTTCGAAGAGATCGTCGGTCTCCGCGAGCGATGCACGCACCATGTCGAGGAGTTTCAGCCGGTACTGCGCGAACGATGCGCGCAACATCGCCTGGGCCTCCGCGGTCGGGATGCGCGGCATGGTATCGGCGGACGTGCCCGGTGATCGGCCGATTGGGAACAGGGAAGCCATCCCGCAATTCTACTGCCGCGTCGAAATGGGGCGACTCTGGCGATCGGCTGTTTGCTGCATTCCATCGGGCGGCGCGGCAGCGCGGCAGGCAAGTATCGTCGTGGCATCGTTCGGCAATAACGATGTTGGTGCACTACAAGGCGCCGCCCGGCACCCCGTACAATGCGCGCCTCGCCGTATCACTTCGTCAACCTGCCGGGTCATCCATGGATTTTGCGCTGAGCACGCTGATTGCCACCGTTTCGGCCTACTGGCTGGGTGTCGGCGTCATGATCGTCCGGGTGCGGCGGCATGCGCGCCGCGTGGTCGGCGTGGTGCCCGAGCAGCCGATGGAGCGGCTGATGGGCCTCGCGTGGATCCCCATCGTGGCGGCATGGATCGCCCTGCCGTGGCTTGCGTACTGGCGCCCGCAGTCGGGGTTTGCAGTGCCGGAATGGGCGCGCGCGGTCGAATGGGTTGCGCTGCTCCGCATCCTGGCCGCCGTCGTGGCCGTCCTGTGCCTCGCCGCCACGATCAAGTGCTGGGCCCGGATGGGCAAGGATTGGCGGATGGCCGTGACGGGCGAGCCATCGCAGCCGCTGATCACCGATGGTCTCTTTGCCCGCATCCGCCACCCCATCTACGCGTTCTCCGTCCTGCTGATGCTGTGCACGATGGTGATCCTGCCCACGTGGCCCATTCTGGTCGCCGGTGCGGCGCATATCACATTGATGGTGCTGAAGGCGCGCAACGAGGAACGCCACCTGCTGGCCCACCACGGCGAGGCCTACGCCCGCTACCTGGCGCGGACCGGACGCTTCGTGCCGCGTTGGCTGTAGCCAAGTCCAGAGGGTCGATGCTGCGATAATGCGCGGCGTCGACTGATCCCAAGCTCCTTCCATCCAAGGTTTCGCACTGCATGTTTCCCGGTCTCCCCGGCGCCGGCCGGCGCCTGCTCGCATCGCTCATCGTGGCCGTTGGCACGGCGTCGTGGACGTCGGCCGCGAGTGCGGCCGTACCGGCTGGGGCACTCGACTGCGGGCAGCTTGCAGGCCCGGGAGCGATGCAGGCTCTGGCCACCTTGCCGGCGCCCCGCGTGATCGGCCTCAACGGCAGCGTGCCCATCGTGACGATGGAGTCCTTCGCCCGGTTCCTGCAGGCGTTGGGCTACCCCGAGGCGTCGCTGCGCGATCCACGCGACGGGTCGCTGTCGATGAGCAGCTACACCTCGAGCACGACGCTGGCCGGCATCGTGGCCTGGCACTACGAGCAGTCGGGATTGCGGCCGATGCTGGTGGGCCACAGCCGCGGCGGCATGCTGGTCGTGCGCACGCTGCACGAACTGGACGGCGCCTTCGCCGACGCCATTCCCGTGCATGACCCGGTCGCCGGCGTCGATCTGGCGCGCACCACGATCATCGACCCGTACACGCACGTGGCGCGCCCGGTGGTGGGCCTGCAGGTGGCATTTGCCGCCGCCATCGCCACCGGCACATGGCCGCGCGTGCTGCAGGGGCAGTGGTCGATGCTGTCACGGTTGCGTCGGATCCCGGACACCACCGAAGCCTTCACCGGTTTCACGATTGCGTGGGACCCCATTGCCGGCAACGGCGGCGAGGCGGAGATCTACGCGGCGACCGGACATGCCGAGGTCCGCAACGTGCTGCTCCCCGCCGCCACCAGCCACATCGGCGCGCCACTGATCGAGCACCTGGCGGCGGACCCGGTGACGCGCCAGGCCATCAGCGACTGGCGTCCCGGAGATGGCATGCCGCTGCTGCCCGCAGGCGTGAGCGACGACCGCAACCTGCTGCAGGCGGCCGAGCTGTGGTTCTCGATCCGCCGGCACTGGTGTCTCGAAGCGCAGCGCCGGCAGCGTGCCCAGGGAACGAGTTGACGATGCTGGGCCGCCTCAACCTGTTCCAGGCAGCGATGCTGCGCTGGCGCGAACTGCACCCCTACAACGCCGTCCATGTCGCCGAGCTGCCGCAGCCCTTCGACGCCGAGCGGCTCCGCCGCGTGATCGCGGAGCACATGACGGCCCTGGGCCTGACCGGGCTCACGCTCGACGCGACGGCCCGCCAATTCGAATATCGAGGCGGCGGAGCTGCGCCGGACTTCACCGTGCTCGCGCCCGGCGCCGATCCCGATGGGACGCTCGACACCGAGATGGCGCGGCAGCTGAACCTGCCGTTTCCGGTCGACGGCGCCTTCGATCCGTTCCGCTTCTTCGCGATGCCGACGGCCCACGCGTTTCACCTGGGCATTGCCTACGACCACTTCGTGGCCGGAGGCGACTCGATGGTGGTGCTGCTGAAGGGCATCGCCGCGCGCTATGCCGGGACGCTCCTCGACCTGCCGAAACCCGAGGTCCATCCGCGCGGCTATGCGCGGCTCTTCCTGCGCAATGCGGCGGCGTTCTACCTCGGCCAGTTCTCGTTACCCTGGATGATCCTGCGGGCGCGGCGCTCGATCCGGCCGCGCTACCCGTATGGGGACGCCGGGGAAAACGCCTACCTGTCACTGCCCGTGCCGCCGGTGGTGCATGCCGCCATCGCGCGTACCGCCCGCGAATGGGGCGTCACGCAGAACGACCTGATGGTGGCCATGTTGTTGAAGGCGGTGTCGCCGGAGATCGAGGG
>JANNNM010000301.1:0-1054 GCA_031398535.1 Betaproteobacteria bacterium
GTCATCCGCTAGACCGATCAAGTCCTCGTATCTTTCCCTCGCGATCTGGGTGCCGATCATCGGCGGCGTGGCCGTGCTGGTGCTCGGCCGCGACCGCGACGCCGGCAACGCCCGCTGGATCGCGCTGCTGGGCGCGCTGGCCGGCTTTCTCGTCACGATCCCGCTGTACACGCACTTCGACAATGCCACGTCGGCGATGCAGTTCGTCGAGCGCCGCGACTGGATCCCGTACTTCGACATCTACTATCACCTGGGCGTGGACGGCATCTCGGTGCTGTTCATCCTGCTCAACAGCTTCACCACACTGCTGGTCGTGTGGGCCGGCTGGGAGGTGATCCAGTCCCGCGTGGCCCAGTACATGGCGGCGTTCCTCGTCATGTCCGGACTCATCAACGGCGCCTTCGCGGCGCTGGACGGCATCCTCTTCTACGTGTTCTTCGAGGCGATGCTGATCCCGATGTACCTCATCATCGGCATCTGGGGCGGCGAGCGCCGCGTCTACGCCGCGATCAAATTCTTCCTGTACACGCTGCTCGGTTCGCTGCTGATGCTGGTGGCCTTCATCTACCTGTACCAGCAGACCGGCACGTTCGCGCTGGAGGACTGGTACCGGCTGCCGCTGTCGCTGGCCACGCAGGTGCTGATCTTCATCGCGTTCTTCGCGGCCTTTGCAGTCAAGGTGCCGATGTGGCCGGTGCACACGTGGCTGCCCGATGCGCACACCGAAGCCCCGACCGGCGGCTCCGTCGTGCTGGCAGCCATTACGCTCAAGATCGGCGGCTACGGTTTCGTCCGCTTCATCCTGCCGATCGTGCCGGATGCCAGCCATTACCTCGCACCCTTCGTCATCACGATCTCGCTGATCGCCATCGTCTACATCGGCTTCGTGGCGCTGGTGCAGACCGACATGAAGAAGCTGATCGCCTACTCGTCGATCTCGCACATGGGCTTCGTCACGCTGGGTTTCTTCCTGTTCAACCAGCTGGGCGTGGAGGGCGGGCTTGCGCAGATGGTGTCGCACGGCTTCGTCTCGGCCGCCATGTTCCTGTGCGTG
>JANNNM010000318.1:0-3746 GCA_031398535.1 Betaproteobacteria bacterium
CAGATATTGCCCGTAGCCGCTCTTCGCGAGCGCGCGACCCTCGCGTTCCAGCGCTGCCGCATCGATGAGACCCATCCGGAACGCGATTTCCTCGGGACAGGCGATCTTGAGTCCCTGGCGGCGCTCGATGGTCGCGATGTACTGCGCCGCCTCGAGCAGCGACTCGTGCGTGCCGGTGTCGAGCCACGCCATGCCGCGGCCCATCACTTCACACGTGAGATCCTGCAGCGCAAGGTACGCCTTGTTGACGTCGGTGATCTCCAGCTCGCCGCGCGTTGATGGCTTCAGGTCGCGCGCAATGTCCAGCACCTGCTGGTCGTAGAAGTAGAGCCCGGTCACGGCGTAGCGGGACTTCGGCTTCGCCGGTTTCTCCTCCAGCGAGAGCACCCTGCCATCGCGGTCGATCTCCGCCACGCCGTAACGCTCGGGATCGGCCACCGTGTACGCGAAGACGGTCGCGCCATGCGGCCGCGAACTGGCGCGATGCAGCTGCGATTGCAGGTCGTGCCCGTAGAAGATGTTGTCGCCCAGCACCAGCGCCGACGAATCGTTGGCGACGAAGTCGCGGCCGATGATGAACGCCTGCGCAAGGCCATCCGGCGAAGGCTGCACCGCATACGAGAGGTTCAGGCCCCAGCGCGCGCCATCGCCCAGCAGCTGCGCGAAGCGCGGCGTATCCTCGGGCGTGGAGATGAGCAGGATGTCCCGGATGCCCGCCAGCATCAGCGTGCACAGCGGGTAGTAGATCATCGGCTTGTCGTAGACGGGCAGCAGCTGCTTCGACACGACCTGCGTGACCGGATAGAGGCGCGTTCCGGAGCCGCCTGCCAGGATGATGCCCTTGCGTGTCATCGTTGCCTGTCCGTGGCCCTAGGCCGTTGCGTACTGCAACGAGATCCACTTCTGGTAATCCTTGCTGGCCACGCTGTCGAGCCACGCCTTGTTGGCGAGGTACCAGCGGATCGTCTTGCGCATGCCGGTGGCGAAGGTCTCGCCGGGCGTCCAGCGCAGTTCGCGCGACAGCTTCGTCGCGTCGATCGCGTACCGGCGATCATGCCCGGGGCGGTCGGTGACGTAGGTGATCTGCTTCGTGAAATCGCGGCCGGGCATTTCCTCGCCCAGCATGCTGCAGATCGAATGCACGACGTCGAGGTTGGTCATCTCGGCGTTGCCGCCGACGTTGTAGGTTTCGCCCGCCCGGCCGCCGGCCAGCACCGTGCGGATGGCGGAACAATGGTCGCCGACATAGAGCCAGTCCCGGATGTTCTTGCCGTCGCCGTAGATCGGCAGCGGCTTGCCATTGATCGCATGGACGATCATCAGCGGGATCAGCTTTTCCGGGAACTGGTGCGGGCCGTAGTTGTTGGAGCAGTTGGTGGTGAGCGTGGGCAGGCCGAACGTATGGTGGTACGCGCGCAGCAGGTGGTCCGACGCCGCCTTGGTGGCGCTGTACGGGCTGTTCGGCGCATACGGCGTCGTCTCGCTGAACGCGGGGTCCGCCGGGCCGAGCGACCCGAACACTTCGTCGGTCGATACATGCAGGAAACGAAACGCGTCGCGCTCGGCGGCGGGGAGCGCCGACCACCAGGCGCGCACCGATTCGAGCAGGTTGAACGTGCCGACCACATTGGTCTCGACGAACGCGGCCGGTCCATGGATCGAGCGGTCCACATGCGATTCGGCCGCGAAATTGACGATGGCCCGCGGCTTGTGCTGCGCCAGCAGTGAGGCCAGCAGTTCGCGGTCGCCGATGTCGCCGCGCACGAAGACGTGCCGCGAGTCGCGGGCCAGCGACGCCAGGTTGGCGAGGTTGCCCGCGTACGTGAGCTTGTCGAGGTTCAGGACAGGCTCGCCGCCGGCGGCCAGCCAGTCGAGCACGAAGTTGGCGCCGATGAACCCGGCGCCGCCGGTGACGAGGATCATGGTGCACTCGCTCGATGATGCGGACCGCACAGGATGCGGCCGCCTTGGAAGGACAGCGATTTTACCAGTGGGGCCCGAGGGCCGGCGATCAGGCCCCGAAATACGACCGGTACCAGGCGACGAAGTGCCCGAGGCCGGTTGCCAGGGGCGTGCCTGGCGTGAAACCGGTCCGCGCCTTCAGGCGCGCGACGGAGGCATAGGTCTCGACCATGTCGCCGGGCTGCATCGGCTGCGGATCGCGCAATGCCTTGCGCCCCAGCAGCTGCTCGAGGATGCCGATGAACACTGTCAGCTCCACCGCGTCGCTGTTGCCGATGTTGTAGATCGCCGCCGGCGCTGCGCCGTCCGGACCCGGCGCAGGTGGCAGCGCCAGCACGCGCGCCACGCCGTCGATGATGTCGTCGACGGAGGTGAAGTCGCGCCGGATGCGTCCTTCGTTGAACATGCGGATCGGTTCGCCGGCGAGGATGGCGCGCGTGAACAGCATCGGCGACATGTCGGGGCGCCCCCACGGCCCGTAGACCGTGAAGAAGCGCAGTCCGGTGACCGGCAGGCCGAAGAGATGCGCATAGCTGTGGGCCATCAGCTCGTTCGCGGACTTGGTGGCGCCGTACAGACTGACCGGCTGGTCGACCCGCTGGTCCTCGGAGAACGGCAGCGCGTGGCTGGCACCATAGACCGACGAACTGGACGCATAGACGAGGTGCGCGACCTTGCCGTGGCGGCAGCCCTCCAGCACGGCACCGAACGCATCGATGTTGTTGCGCAGATACGCCTGCGGGTGCGTCAGCGAATGCCGCACGCCGGGTTGCGCGGCCAGGTGCACGACATGCGTGAAGTGCCCGGTGCGAAAGAGCTCGGCAGTTGCATCCGCCTCGGCCAGGTCCGCGCGCAGGAACGCAAAGCCCGGCGTGCCGGTGAGCGTCGCCAGGCGCGCTTCCTTCAGGGCCACGTCGTAGTAGGGGTCGAAGTTGTCGACGCCGACCACCGTAGCACCTCGCGCCAGCAGCGCGCGCGCCGCATGCATGCCGATGAACCCGGCCGCCCCGGTGACCAGGACGCGCATGCCGCCGCTCATCGCGGTGCCTCGCGGGACTGGGCCTCGAGCGCGCGCAGCTTCGTGTACTTGAGGAAGCTGCCGAAGGCGCCGATCGCGATGTGCGCGAAGCCTGCGATGCCGTCGCGCCACCCGCTCTTCAGCACATAGAAACGGAAGAAGCGCGCGACGGGAGACGCCGCGATGCGCCATGCGCTGGCATGCTCGCCCCGCGCATGCATCGCCTCCGCCTGCAGCGAGGTGTACCGGTTCTGCTTTGCGATGTAGGCCTCGATCGACTCGGCCGACGCGTGCTCGAGATCGCCGGTCAGCCGCACGACCTGGCCGTCGGCCTGCACCGTCTCGTGCACGGGTTCAGGCGTCCAGCGGGCATGGCGCCGGTCGAAGAGGCGCACGTTCCTGTCCGGGTAGCCTTCGCCGTGCGCCAGCCAGCGGCCCAGGAAGCGATTGCGCCGCGCCAGCGCATAGGCGGTGGCCGGCGGCAGCCCTTGCGCGAACAGCGCCACGATGGACGCGGCCAGTTTCGGGGTCACGCGCTCGTCCGCATCGAGGCACAGCACCCAGTCGTGGCGCGACTGCCCCACCGCGAAGTTCTTCTGCGGTCCGAAGCCTTCCCACGCATGGTCGATCACGCGCGCGCCCGCGCGCTGCGCCACTGCTACGGTATCATCGGCGCTGCCGGAATCGACGACGACGATGTCGGTTGCGAACGATGCCGATGCGATGCAGGCCGCAAGCTCATGGGCGGCATCGCGGGTGATGAGGA
>JANNNM010000347.1:0-1204 GCA_031398535.1 Betaproteobacteria bacterium
GTACTCGACCTCGATGTAGTGATCGACGAACGAGTCGTTCTGCTCCGGATCGAGCACCTCGAGCAGCGCTGAGGACGGGTCACCGCGGAAGTCCTGGCCCATCTTGTCCACTTCGTCCAGCAGGAACAACGGATTGCGCACGCCCACCTTGGTCATGTTCTGCAGGATCTTGCCGGGCATCGAGCCGATGTACGTGCGGCGATGGCCGCGGATCTCGGCCTCGTCACGCACGCCGCCCAAGGACATCCGGACGAACTTGCGCCCGGTGGCCTTGGCCACCGACTGGCCGAGCGAGGTCTTGCCGACACCGGGGGGGCCGACGAGGCACAGGATGGGCGCCTTCAGCTTGTCCACGCGCTGCTGCACGGCGAGGTATTCGACGATGCGTTCCTTGACCTTCTCGAGGCCGTAATGGTCGGCGTCGAGGATCTTGATGGCGGCAGCGAGGTCCTTGCTGATCTTGCTTTTCTTGCGCCACGGCAGTTGCGTCAGCGTGTCGATGAACGTGCGCACGACGGTGGCCTCGGCCGACATCGGCGACATCATCTTCAGCTTCTTGAGCTCGGTCATGGCCTTGGCCTCGGCCTCCTTCGACATGCGGGCGGCCTTGACCTTCTTTTCCATTTCCTCGAGATCGGCGTTCTCGTCGCCCTCGCCCAGTTCCTTCTGGATGGCCTTGACCTGTTCGTTCAGGTAGTACTCGCGCTGGCTCTTCTCCATCTGGCGCTTGACGCGGCCGCGGATGCGCTTTTCCACCTGCAGGATGTCGACTTCGCCTTCCAGCACGCCCAGCAGGTGCTCGAGGCGCTTGCCGACCTCCCCCATTTCGAGGATCTGCTGCTTCTGCTCGAGCTTGAGCGGCAAATGCGCGGCGATGGCGTCGGCCAGGCGGCCACCATCGTCGATGCCGGACATCGAGGTGAGGATTTCCGGCGGGATCTTCTTGTTGAGTTTGACGAACTGGTCGAACTGCGCGAGCAGTGCCCGGCGCATGGCCTCGACTTCATTGGCGCTACCGGTATCCGGGGCCAGCGGCACGGCCTCGGCGACGAGGTAGTCACCCCGATCCTCGACACTGGCGATGCGGGCGCGCTGCGTGCCCTCGACCAGCACCTTCACCGTGCCGTCGGGCAGCTTCAGCATCTGCAGGATCGACGCGATCGATCCGACTTCGTACAGGTCGTCGGACGATGGCTCGTCGTCG
>JANNNM010000357.1:0-21818 GCA_031398535.1 Betaproteobacteria bacterium
GGATATCGAGAACGCGAGGTAGATGGCGGCGGTGAGCCCGATCGCCGACTGCCAGGCGAACTTGGCGCGCGCGGACAGCCCCTTCGGATTGCGATAGACAACCTTGCGCCAGTCGTCCACCCAGCCGACGGCACCGAAGCCCAGCGTGACCAGCAGCACGACCCACACGAAGCGGTTGGAGAGGTTGCCCCAGAGCAGCGTGGTCACGACGATCGCCACCAGGATCAGCGCGCCGCCCTTCGTCGGCGTGCCGGCCTTGATGAGATGGGTCTGCGGGCCGTCGTCGCGCACCGACTGGCCGATCTTCATCCGCGCCAGCCACGCGATCATCCGGGGCCCGATCAGAAACGAGATGACCAGCGCGGTCATGGTCGCCAGCACCGCGCGCAGCGTGATGTAGCTGAACACGTTGAACGCCCGTGCATACTGTTCCAGCCACTCGGCGAGCGCGAGCAGCATCAGTGTGCCCCTGCCACCGGCGTGCCGGTCAGCGCCGCGACGACCCGTTCGAGATGCATGAACCGCGAACCCTTGACGAGCAGCGCCATGTCCGGCCCCGCCACGGCGACGGCGCGCCGCGCCAGCGTCTCCACATCCAGGCAATGCTCGGCATTCGCGCCGAAGGCCGCCACCGCTTCGCGTGCCAGTTCGCCGGTCGCCAGCAGCCGGTGGATGCCGCGCAACTTCGCGTAGGCTCCGATCTCGCGATGGAACGCGGGACCGTCCGCGCCCACTTCGCCCATGTCGCCCATCACCAGCATTCGCGTGCCCGCGGCGGCGGCCAGTACATCGATTGCCGCACGCATCGAATCCGGATTGGCGTTGTAACTGTCGTCGAGCACGCGCGCGCCTGAAGCTGCGCGCAACGCGACGAGGCGCCCCGGCGCCGGACGGAAGGCGTCGAGCCCTTTCCGGACCGCATCGGGGGTCACGCCCATGGCCACGGCCGCGGCGGCGGCCGCGAGTGCATTGCGGACCATGTGCTCGCCCGGGACGTGCAAACGTACCTCGATGGCGCCGGCGGGCAGCGTGATCGCGATGTCACTGCCATCCTCGCGCAGCACGCAACGGCCCCGCACCTCGGCGCTGGCGATCAGTGCAAACGTCACGACGCGCGCACCGGTGGCGTCGGCCGCGGCGCGCCAGACGGGCGCGAAGGCGTCGTCGGCATTGATGATCGCGGCACCCTCGCGCGGCAGCGCCGCAATGGCGTCCGCATGCTCCGCCGCCACTTCCGACACGCTGGCCATGAATTCCTGATGCTCGCGCTGCGCATTGTTGACCACCACGACGGTCGGGCGGGCGATGGCCGTCAATGCGGCCGTTTCGCCCCGATGATTCATGCCGAGTTCAATCACCGCGGCGCGATGCGCAGCACGCAGCTGCAGCAGTGTCAGCGGCAGGCCGATCGCATTGTTGAAGTTGCCCTGCGTCGCCAGCACGGCCGCATCCCCGAACTGCGCGCGCAGCATCGACGCCAGCATCTCCTTGACGGTAGTCTTGCCGTTGCTGCCGACGACGACGGCCAGCGGCAGCGCAAAGCGGGCGCGCCATGCGGCGGCCAGGTCGCCCAGCGCGCGCAGCGGATCCGTGACGGTGATCAGAGGGGCGGCATTCCCCGCCGTCCAGTCGTGCGCGACGAGCGCCGCGGCCGCGCCGCGCGCAAGCGCTGCCGGCACGAAGTCATGCCCGTCGAAGGATTCGCCCTTCAGTGCCACGAAGAGATCGCCTTCGCGCAGTGCGCGGCTGTCGGTGATCACGCGCGAGAACATGGCGGGCGCGCCGATCAGCTGGCCGGACACGGCGCGGGCGGCGGCGGCGGTGTCCATCATGCAGCGCTCCATTGCGCCAGTGCCGTCGTGGCTTCGGTGGCATCGGAGAACGGCGCGCGAACGCCCTGGATCTCCTGGTAGGTCTCGTGGCCCTTGCCGGCGATCAGCACGAGGTCCTGTGGCGTTGCCGCCGCGATTGCAGTGCGGATGGCCGCGCCACGATCGGGTTCCAGGGCCCAGCGACGATTGCCGGTCTCGCGGATGCCCTTGACGATGCCCGACGCGATCGCCGCCGGGTCTTCCATGCGCGGGTTGTCGCTCGTCACGACCACGCGGTGCGCAAGCTGGCCCGCGATGCGTCCCATTTCGGGACGCTTGCCGGGGTCGCGGTCGCCGCCGCACCCGAACACGCAGATGATCTCGCCCGCGCCGGTCACCGCCGGCCGCAACGCCGTCAATGCCTTGTCGAGCGCGTCGGGCGTATGCGCGTAATCGATGACGACCAGCGGCTTGCCATCGCCGCCCAGGCGCTGCATCCGCCCGTCCGGCGCCTTCAGCGCGGCGATCGCGCGCGTGGCATCGGTCAACGGAACATTGCTGGCCAGCAGCACGGCCAGCACGCCCAGCAGGTTCTGCGCGTTGAAGGCTCCGACGACGGGTGCCGCCAGCGTGGTCCGGCCCCACGGCGTGTTCACGTCGAGCGTCATGCCGCCGGCATCCATCGTCATACTGGTCGCCACGACGTCGGCGCTGGAAGTGCCATAGGTCAGCAGCCGCTGGCCACGGCCACGCGCCGTTTCGATCAGGCTCTGCCCGAACGGATCGTCGGCATTGATGACGACACAGTTGAGCCCGGGCCACGAGAAGAGCCGCGCCTTGGCGGCACCGTACGCGGCCATCGTGCCGTGATAGTCGAGGTGGTCGCGCGTCAGGTTGGTGAAGAGCGCGACATCGAACTTGACGCCATTGACGCGGCCCTGCTCCAGGCCGTGCGACGACACCTCCATCGCCACCGAAGTCGCGCCGGCGGCGCGGAACTGTGCCAGCAACTCGTGCAGCACCGCGACATCGGGCGTGGTGTGCGTCGACGGCGCGAGTGCGCCGACGAGTCCGTTGCCGAGCGTGCCGAGCACCGCCGCGCGGCGGCCGCAGGACTCGAGCGCAGCGGCGATCCAGTGCGCGCAGGACGTCTTGCCGTTGGTGCCCGTCACCGCTGTCATCCACAGCGACCGCGACGGGCTGCCATAGATGAAATCGGCGATGCCGCCCAGCCGCTGCTGCAGCCGCTCGACGCCCACGTTGGGTGCCTGCCACTCCGGCCGCCAGTGGAAACCCTGCGCGTCCCACAGCACCGCGCTGGCGCCGCGCGCGAGCGCATCGGGGATGTAGATGCGGCCATCGAAGTGCAATCCCGGATAGGCGGCGAACGCAACGCCCGGTTCCACGCGTCGGCTGTCGGCCGTGATCCGGCGCGGGAAGGCCGCGAGGCGCGCCAGCAGACCGGGCACGTCGTAGACCTCGGAGGGATCAGCCACGGCGGCGACCATCAGGTCTCCTCCCGGATCTCGATGGTGTCGGGCGGCAGGATCACGTTGTTGACCGGCGCATCCGTTGGCACGCCCAGCGCGCGCAACGCGGCGCCGGTGACATTGGAGAACACGGGCGCGGCCACCGCGCCACCGTAGTACTGCCCGGCGGTCGGCTCGTCGAGCATCACCGCCACGACCAGCCGCGGATTGGAGACGGGGGCGAAGCCGACGAACGACGAGATGTATTTTTTGGTGTAATTGCGGCCCTCCAGCTTGACCGAGGTGCCGGTCTTGCCGGCGACGCGATAGCCGACCACCTGTGCTTTGGGTGCCGTGCCCCCGGGTTGCGTAGCCGACTCGAGCATCGCGCGGACGATGCGCGCCGTCTCGGGCCGCAGCGCCTGCCGGCCGGCGACATGGCCCTCGGTCTTGAAGAGCGTCGCCTGCTTCACTTCGCCGTCCGTCGCGAACATCGTGTAGGCACGCGCCAGTTGCACCAGATTCACGGAGATGCCGTGGCCATAGGACATCGTGGCCTGCTCGATCGGCTTCCACGTCTTCGCGGCGCGCAGCCGCCCGCCCACCTCGCCGGGGAAGCCGGTCTTGGGCGTGGTCCCGAAGCCGGCCTCGGAGAACATCGTCCACAGTGTTGCAGACGGCAACCCCAGCGCGATCTTGGCGGTACCCACGTTGGATGACTTCTGCAGTACCTGCGCCACGGTGAGCGCGCCTTCCGCGTGCGCGTCGTGGATCGTGTGTGCGCCGATGGTCAGCGTGCCCGGCGCCGTCTGGATGATCGTGTCGGGACGTACCTTGCCGGCCTCGAGCGCTGCGGCGATCGTGAAGGGCTTCATCGTCGAGCCCGGCTCGAACACGTCGGTCAGCGCGCGATTGCGCATCCGCTCGCGCGCGACCTTGTCGCGGCGGTTGGGGTTGTACGTGGGCCAGTTGGCCAGCGCCAGGATCTCGCCCGTCGCGACATCGAGGATCACGACGCCGCCGGCCTTGGCCTTGTGCAACTCCACCGCCGCCTTCAGTTCGCGGAACGCGAGGTACTGCAGCCGGGTATCGATGGACAGCGCCAGGTCACGTCCGGCCTGCGGGGGCTTCACGGCGGCGACGTCTTCCACCGCTTCACTGCGCCGGTTGATGATCACGCGGCGGCTGCCGGGCACGCCGGCCAGCCACGGCTGTTGCGCAAGTTCGATGCCTTCCTGGCCGGCGTCGTGGTCGCCGGTGAAGCCGATGATGTGCGCGGTGACTTCGCCGCCCGGGTAGAAGCGACGGTATTCGTTCTGGTCGTGCAGGCCGCGGATGCGCAGCGCCATCACGCGGGCCGCTACTTCCGGCGCGATCTGCCGCGCCAGGAACGCGAATTCCTCGTTCGCGTCGAGCCGCGCGCGCAGCTTCTGCGGCGTCGTGTCGAGGATGCGCGCCAGTTCGGCCATCGCCTCGGGCGGCGCATCGAACTTGTCGGGGAAAGCCCACAGCGACTTGACGGGCGTGGACAGCGCCAACGCCTCGCCGAAGCGATCGACGATGCGGCCCCGATGCGCCGGCACTTCCAGCTCACGCGAGTGCCGCGCGCTGCCCTGCGACTGCAGGAACTCGTTGTCGATCCATCCGAGGTAGATCGAGCGCGTGGCCAACCCGACCAGCACCAGCGCCAGCATGCCGAACACCAGCGGTGAGCGCAGGCGCGGCAGCACCAGCGGCGCGGGCTCGGTGTGGCGCAGCGCGGCGCCGCGGGTGGCGGCCTTCTTCACCGCGTGGCCTCCGGACGCGCCGCGAGGCCGACGACCTCGGTGCGCGCCGACGTGGGCAACTGCATCCGCAGCGTCTCGCGCGCCACTTTCTCGATGCGCGCCGGCATGCCCCAGGTCGACTGCTCGAGCTGCAGCTGGCCATGCTCGGTGTCGTAGTTGCGCGCCTGCGCCTGCGCCCGTTCCAGTTCGACGAAGAGCCGCCGTGACTGATGGCGCGACGTGACGAGCGACAACGCGCATACCAGCAGCAGTGCCAGCAGCACGAGGTTGATCCGCGTCATGCGGCGAGATCCTCGACGACGCCGCGCGGCCAGTCGGCCGGCAGCGGATGCGCGGTGCGTTCCGCCACGCGCAGCACGGCGCTGCGCGCGCGCGGGTTGCGCGCCACTTCGTCCGCACCCGCCTTGATGGCGCGCCCGACCGGCAGCAGCGCCACGGGCGGCAGCTGCGCGGTGGCAATGGCGAGGCGCGAGGCCGCCGCATCGCCGCCGAAGGGCTGCGACGCCCGCGCGATGAAGCGCTTGACGATCCGGTCCTCGAGCGAATGGAAACTGATCACGGCCAGCCGTCCTTCGGTACGCAGCAGCGACACCGCGCGGGGCAGCGTCGCCTGCAACTCGGACAGCTCGCGGTTCACGAAAATCCGAAGGGCCTGGAACGTACGCGTGGCCGGATCCTGACTCCAATCACCCCGCGCGCGCGCGCCGAGGGCTTGGGCCACGATATGCGCGAGCTGGCGTGTCCGGAGGATGGGGTCGCGCGCGCGCGCCGCCGCAATTGCTCTTGCAATCGATTGAGCAGACCGTTCTTCACCATAATCCCGAATCACCTCCATCAATTCGCGCGGCGTGGCGCGGGCGACGAACTGGGCCGCGGATTCACCCCGCGTCGGGTCCATCCGCATGTCGAGCGGTCCATCGTTGCGAAAGGAGAAGCCGCGCTCCGCGTCGTCGATCTGTGGCGACGAGATGCCGAGGTCGAGCAGCACGCCGTCCACCTGCGCGGGGGCCAGCGCACTCATGACGTTGGGCAGTTCCGAGAACCAGGCGCGGTGGAACACGAACCGGGGCTCCTGCGCCGCCAGTGCGCGGGCGACGCGTTCGGCCGCGGGGTCGCGGTCGAGTGCCACCAGCCGTCCGGAGGCCGCGAGTTTCGACAGGATCGCGCGGGTATGGCCGCCGCGGCCGAAGGTGGCATCGACATAGAGGCCGTCGGGCTTGACCGCCAGCGCCGTCACGGCTTCTTCGAGCAGGACGGGGATATGGTGGCCGGTGTCCATCAGAGCGAGAAACCGTCGAGCTCGGGCGGCAGCCCGTTGCCGGGGAACGCGATCGCCTGCGCGGTCTGCGCCTGCCACCGGGATTCATCCCACAGCTCGAATTTCTGGCCCTGGCCCACCAGCACGACATGCTTGTCGAGCGTGGCGTAGCGGCGCAGCGCCGGCGGCACCAGGATGCGGCCCGCGGCATCGATCTCGACGTCGTCGGCGTGACCGACCAGCAACCGCTGCAAGCCGCGGAGCTGGTCGTTGAACGAGGACAGCGCCATCAGCCGCGCCTGGATCGGCTCCCAGGCGGCCAGAGGATAAAGAAGCAGGCAGCGCGACGGGTCGGCGGTCAGGACGAGCCGGCCATCGCCATTGGGGGTGAGCCCGTCGCGGTGGCGGGCGGGCACGACCAGCCGGCCCTTGGCGTCGAGCACGAGCTGGGTGACGCCGCGAAACACGGCGGACGAAGGTGCCGCGTTGCCGCCCGCGCCCGGCGCCGATCCCGAGTTGCCCGTATCCGCCACTGCTTCGCTCTCCTCGCCCGATGGCACTTCCGGTGGGGTTGCGCCAGGTGCCACGCCGGTCCGGCGCCGCCACTTGGCTGAACTTCACCCCACTTTCACCCACTTTTTACCACTTCATGGAACTATACGCGGGAAGTTTGAAACCGGTCAACCGTTTTCCGGTTTCCGAACAATGACTTAGCGACGATTTCACAACAAAACTCTTTCTTGTGAATAAATAGAGACTTAGCACTTAAAGCGAAAGTGAATTAGGAGGTTGCAACAGCGCAGTTTCCCACTTTCGAACGAACGTTCGGCGCGCGCACCCTTTCGCGCGCATTTGCGCCGTTTCCAGCGGCGAAATCGAACCAACCTCCATTCGCCGGCGGATCGAGCAACTTGATGCCGGCGGCATGGCCGGCCGCCATGATCCGGGCCGCCAGCGCCACCTTGTAGAATCGACAAGTGGCCCCCGGGTCGCCAAGCTGTCGAGTTCTTTCCAACCCCTATCCACTACCCATGTCCCGACGCTACGTCTGTTTCCTTGCCGCCTCGCTCCTCGCCAGCACGGCCTCCGCGCAATCGTTGCCTCCCGGCAAGACGGTGGGCTCGGCCACGCTGGCGGGCATCACCCAGTTCGATACCGACTTCGACAGTAGCGGCAGCTTCCGGCGCACCGAAGTCGTGGCCAACGGCGAGCTCCTGCGCCAGTTCACGCCCCAATTGGCGGCGGGTCTCAGCGTCCGCTACCAGTTCACCCAATGGCGCTTCGATCAGCCCATGGCCTTCGGCGGCCGCGCGCCATGGGGCGACGTCCAGGCGCCCCAGGTGGGCGCCACATTTATGTACACCCCGGCTGCGGACTGGCGGGTGATCATCGCCCCGTCGGTGGAGTGGTCGTACGAGGATGGCGCCAGCGCCGGCGACGCGCAGATCTACGGCGCCGTGGTCATGGCGTCGAAGGTGTTCTCGCCCACGCTCACGCTGGGTCTTGGTGCCGCCGCGTACCGCCAGCTCTACGAGACCAAGGTCTTCCCGTTCCTGACCATCAATTGGCAGATCAACGACCAGTGGAGCCTGTCCAACCCGTTGCCGGCGGGTCCTGCCGGGGGGGCCGGACTGGAACTGATCTACGAGCCCTCCGAGGGCCTCGAAATCGGCATGGGGGGCGCCTACCGGTCGGACGTGTTCCGGCTGAGGAACGACGGGCCGGTGCCTGGCGGGATCGGCGAAACCACCTCGATCCCGTTGTTCCTGCGCATCAGTCGCGATTTCAGCGCCTCGACCCGCCTTGATTTCTATGCGATCGCCCTTGTCAATGGCAAGCTGTCGGTGAAGAATCCCGGCGGGGACGACCTCGTTGCGGAGGATTACAAGACCGGGGCGGCTTTGGCATTGTCCTTGCGTCACCAGTTCTGACCGTTTGAAGGGAGTGCCCGATGCGTGCCATCCATTGCCTGCCGGCGTTTCGATCCATCGTCGCGATGAGCGCGCTCGCGCTGCTGGCCGGTTGTGCCACCAAGTTCGACTACAACGGCAACCCGGTCTACTTCCTGCAGTTCGGCCAGCAATGGGACAACGCGGTCGATTACTCGAATCCGCGCCTGCCCATCCTGCCGCGCGGACGCCCGGTGGAACCGTTGTGGAACATCCCCAGCCCCTACGAATTCAACGACCTGTCGCGCTGGTCGTTCCTGCAGGACCCGTTGCCAGACACGCTGATCGCACAGGTCGGCGATAATGCGGGCTGTGCTGCTGCCTCCTGCGCCCCGAACGCGTACGGCTTGCGCCTGGTGGCTCGCGCTGACCTTCGCGACACTGGCCGCCAGTCCGTCATCCGCTGACGCCCAGGGCCCCGCGCCCGCGGGGCCGGTCGTCGCGCGTCCGCGCGCCGACGCCGTTGTCCGGTTCCAGGTCAGCGTCGTTGCGCCCAGCGAGGTTGCCGCTGCGGTGACGAGCGGGGTGGACCTGATCCGCTGGCAGGATTTCGCGGAAATGACGGAAGACCTCTTCGAACGCCTGGCCGCGCAGGCGGTGCCGCAGGCCGCCGAGGCCGCCGCCACCCAGGGCTACTTTTCCGCGCAGGTCGACGTGGCGGTCGACCGGAGCAAGCAGCCGGTGGAAGTCACGATCACCGTCTCACCGGGCCTGCAGACCACGATTTCCGGGGTGCGCATCCATGTCACCGGCGCCGCGACCGCCACCGTGGAAGGGCACGCGGTGATCGCAGGCATGCGCGAGGACTGGCTGCTGCCACGCGGCGACGCGTTCAACCAGCGCACGTGGAACGCCGCCAAGGAAGCCAGCGTCCGGGCGATGGCGGCCCATGCCTACGCGGCGGCCCAGATGACCGAGAGCGAAGCAAAGGTGGACCCGGAGGCCCGCAGCGCCGACCTGTCGGTGATGATCGACAGCGGCCCGGCGTTTCACTTCGGCCGTTTCGACTTCAACGGCCTCTCCCGCTACACGCCGGAGATAGTGAAGAATTTCTCGTCGATCGAGCCGGGCAGCCTCTACAACGAACAGGTGCTGGACGACTTCGTCCGCCGCCTCCTCGCCTCGGGCTACTTCGCGAGCGTGCAGGCGACGATCGATACCGATCCCGCCAACGCCAAGTCGGCCCCGGTGACGTTCGCCTTCATCGAAGCGCCCACCCGACGGCTGGAGGCAGGGCTCGGTTATTCAACGGATACCGAGTACCGCGTCAGCGCGAACTACGTCAACCTCGACCTCTGGGGATCGGCGCTGCAGTTCTACGCGGATGCCCGCATCGAAACGAAGATCCAGCAGGCCAGCGTGCGCTTCGTGCGGCCCCCCACCGCGGGTGGATGGATCGACAGCTACGGCATGCAGCTGACCGGCACGGACATCGAGAACCTGACGACGAGGACGGCGTCGGTTACGGGTCGCCGCCGTGGGCTCGACGAACGGCGCACGCCGGCGTTCGGCCTCGGCTTCTACGTCGACGAGCAGACCCCTTCCGGCTTCGATACGATCCGCTCGCATGCGCTCTATGTCGACGGCGAGTACACGTGGCGCAACGTCGACAACCTGCTCGAACCCACGCGCGGCTGGATGGCCAACGTCAAGGTAGGCGTCGGCATTCCCGGCGCGTCTACCGAACAGTTCGGCCGCGTGATCGCGCGCGCAGTGGGGTGGTACCCGCTGACGAAGTCGAACAGCCTGTCGGCACGCGTCGAAGTGGGCGCGGTAATCGCCGACACGCGCGAAGGCATCCCGTCGAACTTCCTGTTCCGCACCGGCGGCGACACCACGGTGCGCGGCTATGCGTTCGAAAGCCTGGGCGTGCCGCAGGGCGACGCGATCGTCGGCGGGCGCTACCTGGCGGTGGCGAGCGTGGAGGCCGTGCACTGGGTCACGCCGTCGTGGGGCGTCGCCGCGTTCGTCGACGCCGGCAACGCCGCCGACACACCATCCGACGTGCTCGATCCGGCATTGGGCTACGGCATCGGCGCGCGACTGCGCACGCCGATCGGCCCGTTCCGCCTAGATCTTGCCTACGCGCAGGAATCGGACAGCGTGCGAGTGCACTTCTCCGTCGGACTTTCGTTCTGATGCCGGGTCCCGCGCGATGACCGATCCCGACACCAACACCACCACGCCAGCGCCGCCTCCGCCGCGGTGGCGACGGCGCTGGGCGCGCGCGATCGGCAGCCTGTTGCTGTTGCTGGTCCTGCTGGGCGGCGCGTTCTACGCGTGGCTCGGTACCGAGACCGCGTTGCGCATGGTGCTCGACCGCGTGGTGCTCGCCAGCGAAGGTCGCCTCACGATCGAGGGCGCGCAGGGCTCGCTGCTGTCGCTCGTGCGCATCGACCGCCTGGCCTGGAAAGGCGACGACGTCGATGTCGAGGCCCGCGAATTGGCGATGGCCTGGAGCCCCTTCGATCTCGTTTCGCGGCGCTTCAGCGTCAGCGGCCTCGGTGCCAAGCACATCGCGATCACGATGCGCGAATCGGCGGACACGAACACCGGGCTTCCGGCCACGCTGGGGTTGCCGCTCGAAGTCGCGATCCGCAATGTCGGCGTGCAATCGCTGACGTGGACCACGCCGAAGGGCAGCGGCGCCGTCACTGGCATTACCTTCGGCTACGCAGGGGGCGCCAAGTCCCATGCATTGACGAACCTGCGCTTTGTCACGCCGGACGGCACGCTGACCGGCGGCGTGACGATCGGCGCCGATGCGCCGTTTGCGCTGCGCGGCGCGGTCGCCTTCGCCGGCGCAGCGGAGTGGCAGGGCCTGCGCGCGGACGCCAAGGTAGCGGGCCCGCTGGAGCGGCTCGACCTCGAAGCCTCCGGCACGTTCCGCGACGCGAAGATCGCGGCGCGGATCGTCGCCACGCCCTTTGCTGCGGTGCCGATCGTCTCCGCCGACATCGATGCCACGGCGGTGGATGTCGCGCAATGGGATGCGTCGTGGCCAGCGACCAATCTTGCGCTGAAGCTGGTGGCGCGGCCGGCGGGCATGGGCTTCGCCGGCACGATCGACGTGCGCAACGCGGAAGCCGGGCCGCTCGACCGCTCACGCATCCCGGCGCAAAGCCTGGTGGCGCAATTCGACTGGCGCGACAACACGCTGACGCTGTCGGACGCCGTCGTCACCATCGTCGGCGGTGGCGTGGCGTCCGGCCGCGTCACGATCCCCACGCGCGGCGGTGCCAGCACCTTTGCCCTGCAGCTTCGCGATGTCGACCTGGCGCGCATCCAGTCCACGCTGCTCGCCACCCGCCTGTCGGGCACGCTGACCGCCGACGTGACGGGGACCCGCCAGAGTGTGCGCGGCGACGTGCGCGAAGACGCGCGCGCGCTGGCGTTCGCCGCCGTCGTCGAAGGCAAGCGTGTGCGCATCGACAGCTTCCGCGCCACTGCCGCCGGCGGCGAACTGGCCGGCCAGGGCACCGTAGCCCTCGATGGCGCGCGGGCCTTCAGCGTGAGTGCCCGCGCCCGCGATTTCGATGCATCGCGCTTCGCGGAGGTTCCGCGCACCACTCTCAAGGGCACGATCGAGGCCACCGGGACGCTGACGCCGGCGTGGGATGTGACGGCCAAGGTGGCGCTCGACACCGGCAGCCAGGTCGCGGACACCAGGCTGTCCGGCACCGCGCGCGGCCACTTCAATGCGCAGCGCGCCGTGGATGTCGACGCCAATGTGCAGGCGTCCAGCGCGTCCATCGTGCTGAAGGGGGCGTTCGGTGCCGTGGGCGACAAGCTCAACTTCGCGCTCGACGCGCCGCGCGTGGCCGACCTGCGGCCCATGCTGGTCCGGGTGGTGCCGGAATGGCCCGAAGGCCTGGCCGGCGCATTGAAGATGTCCGGCGTGCTGGCCGGCACGCCGCGCAATCCCGGATTCACCGTCAACGCGCAGGGCAAGGCGCTGCAATGGGGCAAGGCCATGCGCGCGGCCACGCTCGAGGTCATCGGCAGCGTCGCGCCCGGATCGGAAACCACGGCGGCCTTCGACAAGCGCGCGCTGCAGATTACGGTGACCGGCACCGGCCTCGTCGTGCCGCAGGGCGAGCTGAAATCGACGCAGGTCAAGGTGATCGGCACGCTGGCGCGGCACGAAGGATCGATTGCCGCGACCGGCGACGGCTTTGCCATCGGCGCCGGGTTTGCCGGCGGACTCGAAGACCGCAAGGCCGCGGGCGGCAAGCCCGATCTCGCGTGGTCCGGTACCGTGTCACGCCTGACCAACACCGGCAGCGTGCCGCTGGCACTGACCGCGCCCGCAACGCTGTCCGTGTCGCGCGAGCGCGTGGCCATCGGCACGGCGCGCATCACGATCGCCGAGGGCCGTGCCGACATCGAACGTTTCGTCATCGATACCGGCCGCATCGACACCCGCGGTGCATTCACCGGAGTTCCGGTCACGGCGCTGGCGCGACTTGCCGGCACCACGTTCCCGCTGGTGTCCACGCTGGTGATCGGCGGCGACTGGGCGCTGACCGCCGCGCCGAAGCTGAACGGCACACTCAACGTCAAGCGCGAGAGCGGTGACTGGTACGCCTCCGAAAGCACGACGCTCGACGCGGCCGAGCTGGCGCTCGGCATCACCGCGTTCGACGTGGCGGCGAAGTTCACCGAAGACGCGCTCGAGGCCAGCGCGCGCTTCCGCTCGTCGCGCGCCGGCACGGCCGATGCCACGCTGGCGATCGCCGCAGGCGCGGAACCCGGACAACTCTCGTCCACCGCGGCGATGCAGGGCACGCTGCGCGCCGACCTGGCCACGCTGCGGCCGTTGCAGCCGTGGCTTGGCACGTCGGCAGTCCTTGATGGCCGTGCACACGCCGACATCGATGCGCGCGGCACGCTGGCGAAACCGACCTTTACCGGCACGCTGACCGGCGATGCGCTGAGCGTGGCCGTGCCGCAGTACGGCGTGCAATTGAAGGATGGGCGGCTGCGCGCGCGCCTTGCCGATCGCTCCATCGTGCTCGACGAGCTCTCGTTGCAGGGTGGCGAGGGCCGCTTCATCGCCGAGGGCACGGTGGCGCAGGCGCGCAACGAAGCGGCCGAGCCAGTCGCCAATCGCGCCAATGTCGAGGTCCGCTGGCGCGCGGAGAAATTCACCGTCGTGAACCGGCCCGACCTGCGCATCGTTTCCGACGGCAGCGGCACGCTGGCGCTGAAGGACCGGCGGCTGGCGCTGTCGGGCAAGCTCGACATCGTCGAAGGCACCGTGGTGTACGCGCCCACCGTCGGGGGCCGGCTGTCGAGCGACGTCGTCATCGTCGGACGCCCGCGCGCGCCGTCGGACAGCAGCGGCACGGGCGACGTGCCGCTCTCGCTCAACCTCGACGTCGGCTTCGGCTCCAACTTCCGCTTCAGCGGCGACGGTCTCGAGACGCGCCTCGAAGGCCGCGTGCAGGTGACCAACAATACCGCGGGTGTGCTGTTTGCCAACGGCACGATCCGCGCGGTCGAAGGCACCTACTACGTCTTCGGACAGCGCCTGGTCATCGACCGCGGCAACCTCATCTTCAACGGGCGTGCCGACAACCCGGGTCTCGATGTCGTCGCGCTGCGCAAGAATCTCGCCGTGGAAGCCGGCGTGGAGGTGCTGGGCACCGTGCGTGTCCCGCGCGTGCGGCTCGTCTCCAATCCGCCGGTGCCCGATGGCGAGAAGCTGTCGTGGCTTATCACCGGGCAAGGTCTCGATCGCGCGTCGGGCGCCGATCTGGCCGCGCTGTCCGCCGCTTCAGCGTCGCTGTTGACCGGCGCGCAACGTCCGCTGACCACGCAGATCGCCAATCGCCTCGGCCTCGACGACATCTCGTTCCGCGACTCGGGGGCTTCTGCGACCGGCGGCACGTCGGGCCAGGTGGTGGCGCTGGGCAAGCGCATCTCCGACCGCCTGACGATCGTGTACGAACAGGGCCTGACGGTCGCCACCACTGCGCTGCGCATCGAGTACGCGCTGTCGCAGACGCTGACGCTGCGCGCGGAAGCGGGGACGATCAGCAGCGTGGGCATCTTCTTCCGTCGCGTCTACAACTGACGCGATTCCGCAATGCGCGGCGCCCGCCGATACAGCGTGGCGGCGGTCGCCGGGCGCAGCCGTGTAGGACACGTTTCCTTTCCTTCCGCCGGGGTTTGGACTAGTCTTCATGCCACCAGCATGGCGTCCGCTGGAAACCTACCAACAGGCTTTGCCACCGAGGAGTTCACCATGCGAGCAAGCAGGAAAACCCTATTGATCTGTGCGCTGGCGGCCCTGTTGCCGCTGGGGTTTCAGGGCGCGCAGGCCGCGACCGCCACCCCTGTCGTATCGATGCCCCTTGGCCCAAGCACGCCGATCGACTCGATGATCGACCATGCGGTGAATCTCAAAGCCGCACAGTTGAAGCTGTCGGTTGCGGATCGACTCGTGGCGCGCGAGCAGATGCAGATGCAGTTCCGTTCGCTGTCCCCCGAGAAGCAACGCGAGATCATTGCGGCGATGCGTGGCGTGAACTCGGAGGAAGGTGTCATGCGCCTGACGGCTGCGCTGGCAACCGCGGTCCGGGCCGACGCGGAACGCGCGATGGCGGACCTGCAGAAGGATCTCGGCAGGCTTGACCAGCGCACAGGCTCCGCCGTCAGCCCGAAACTCGGCACCTCAAGCGCGGATCGCGTCTTCGTGGCCACGGCCGGACCCTGCCGTGTGGCCGACACGCGCCTCGGGATCAACGCCGTCTGGCCTGGTCCGGTCAACGGTTTCGAAGGCCGGCAGATCTGGGGCTACTCGAATTTTGCCGGGTACGACTTTTCCCTGGAACAGGGCGGTACCGGCCTCGCGGGTTCGGGCAACTGCGCCGGGACCGTCTACGGCGGAGCCGTGCGGCCGGACAGCGTCGTCGTCACGATCACGGTGATCGACTCGTCTACGGGCGGTGCGTTGCGCGCATGGGACGGGACCCCGGCCCTGACCGTCGGCGCCATCCTCGCCTGGAATGCGGGCGACCGGCTCTCCAACACCACCGTCGTGCCGATGGACCGCTTTGGCTCCCAGTTCAATCCAAGCGGCCCGTTCAAGCGCGACTTCGCCGTTTACAACAATTCCGGAACGCCGGTCAATGTCGTGGCCGACGTCGTGGGCTACTTTATCGTGAACCAGGCGACGGCGCTTGATTGCACCACGGTCGACGGGACCTTCGTCTCCATTCCTGCAGGTGGTTCGACGTTGATCAGCGCACCTGCCTGCGCGACCGGATACACCGCGATCGCAGCGTTGCCGGAGACCGGCGTGTTCGGCCTCAACGCCGGCACCATCTTCCCGACCTCGTGCCGTGTCAGCAACACGACGGGTGGGGCGTTGAGTGCCGCCTGCAACACCCGCTGCTGCCGCGTCCCGGGCCGTTGATCCACTGACGACCGCAACACGCTCGACGCAACGCCCGGCCCGGGGAAACCCCGGTCCGGGCGTTGTTCATTGGGGTGTTCCACGCCGGTCCGCAGCGATGATCAGCGCGGGGACGGCCAGCGCGAACAGGACCTGCGCGAAAAAGATGGCCCCGTAGGACCCGTTGACGCCAACCCCCGCCGCCCCGGTCAGCGCGAACACGAGTTGCAGCAGCTCGAGCCCGAACTCGGTGCCCAGCATGATCGCGATCGATGGCAACGCCGCCAGCAGCGGATGCAATGGCGCGTCACGCACCACGGCCAGGCACACCAGCACGGCGACGCCGGCCGCGCCGAAGCCTTCCACTGCGGGGGTCCACAGGAAGTACAGCGGATGCGTGACCCACGGATAGGCCGCGATACCTGCCAGCCCTGCAAGCGCGATGACGGCGAAGACCAGCAGCAATGCCGGTTGCGCGGCCGGACGCCGATGCACCAGCACGCCGGCGACGAAGGTGCCGAGGATCTGGGCGGCGGCCGCCAGCGTGGCGCGATCAGCGATGAAGGCGCGCGCGAATTTCTGTTGCGTCAGGAATGCCGTGTCGAAGAAGCCGGTGGTCGGGAATTGCAGCACGAACAACGCCAGCAGCAGCACGCCGGTGGAACCGGACAGCGCCGATGGAAATGTCTGGCGCGTCGCCACGCGGACGAGTCCTGCCACCGTGCCTGCGAAGATCGCCATGAGGAGAAGCGCCACCGGCGCGGCATAGCGGTCCACCGAACCGGCCGTGGTCCAGGCCTCGAACGCGATCACCGCCGCGACGAACATCAGCAACAGCCGCCGGGGCAGCACCGACACCGTGACGCCCGCCGCATGCACCACGGGCAACGCGTAACCCAGGACGCCGAGCAGGACCAGCATCACCAGCGGCAATGCGGCGAAACCGAGGAAGTAGAGGCCGATCCCCAGCACCGGCAGCAAAAGCTTCACCATCTGCGGTGCGACAAGAAATCCCGCAGGGGAGGCCCCGGTCCACAGCGACGTCAGCGACGTGCGCATCGCCTGGGTCGGCGCCAGCGCCACCAGCGCCTGGGCGGCAGGAGCCAGCAACGCGAGCGCGCCGGCGCCGAAGGCAAAGCACCCAAAGGCGGAAATTTCCCTAAGCCACGGCGCCGCGCCGGCAAGGTCGACCAGCGCGAAGACGCCGAAGGCGATGCTCGCCGCAACGCACGCGACGATCCCCAGCGTCCGCGCGTGCATTCGCTGCAGCAGCAGCGGACAGGCCGCCAATGCCACCACCATCCCGGCGATGATCGACTCGAGCAGCAACGCGACATGCACGGTGCTGATGCCCAGGTACGCCGCGAAGTCGGCTTCGCTGACCAGGACGGAGCTGCTGACGATCGACTTGAGGCCGTTGCCCAGCAACGCGATCCCGGCCAGCACGGCGAACACCCACGCCGCGGCAGGGGCCGGCGGGCGGGTAGAACCGGTGGGGGCGGCGGACGTGCGGTCTTGCGCGGGGGCCATGCGGGGGGGCGACCGGCGTGTCCGCCATCGTGCCTCAAGTGGCGCGCCCGACAGGATTCGAACCTGTGACCCTTGGCTTCGGAAACCAATACTCTATCCAACTGAGCTACGGGCGCGTGAACCCGGCATTGTAGCCGCCCGCGCTTCGACGCGTCCATTCCACCTTCGTCGGAGCACGTCTCCACGTTATAATGAAGGGCTTTCCATCGGACCCGGCGCGTTTCCGGCCCGCCCTGCCCCGCATCCGCGCCTCAACGCACGAACGCCACGCCAACTACGCGATACGACCATGACCGAAGAGCACTCGTCCCCGATCAAGACCCCGAAACAACTCATCGTGGTGGTGCTGCTGGCCTTCGCGGTGCCGATCGCGCTGGCGGTGCTGGTATCGCAGCTTGTCACCAGCGGCGAACACGGCACGCACGACAACGACAACCTGGTGCTGGCGCGCATCGCGCCGGTAGGCACCGTGGTGCTGGCCGAAGCCAGCGGCCCGAAGGGCATGCTGACAGGCGAACAGGTCTACAACCAGGTGTGCAAGACCTGCCACGAGGCGGGCCTGGCCGGCGCGCCCAAGATGGGCGACAAGGCAGCGTGGGCCAAGGTGGTGGCGCAGGGCGAAAAGCTCTCCTTCGAGCATGCGATCAACGGCATCCGCGCGATGCCCGCGCGCGGCGGCAACAGCGACCTCACCGACGACGAAGTCAAGCGCGGCGTCAGCTTCATGATGGGCAAGGTCGGCACCACCTGGACGTCGCCCGCCGTGGCGGCCGCGCCGGCAGTGGCGGCTGCGCCTGCGGCGGCCGTTCCTGCGGCAGCAGCGCCTGCCGCGGCAACGGCAGCACCGGCTGCGACAGTGGTGGCTGCGGCGCCTGCTGCGGCAGCGGTTCCTGCGGCTGCGGCGGCCAAGCCCGACGGCAAGAAGGTCTACGAGTCCGGCTGCGTGGCCTGCCACGGCGCCGGCGTCGCCGGCGCGCCCAAGTTCGGCGACAAGGCGGCATGGGCACCCCGGATCAAGACCGGCCTCGACGCGCTGTATACGGCATCGATCAAGGGCAAGGGCGTGATGCCGGCGAAGGGTGGCAACCCTGCGCTGTCCGATGCCGACGTGAAGGCCGCCGTCGATTTCATGGTGGCCGCGGCGAAGTAAGCGCGGCCGAAAAAAGGGGTCAGGCTCGAATTGATCGTCGGGAAATCGCTGGCCATCCAGTACTTCTCGGCGATCAATTCGAACCTGACCCCTTTTTTGTTCAAGGCCGGGCCAGCATCGCCTTCAAGGATTTGAGGCGCTCGCTGCCCGCGGCTTTCTCCTGCGCCGCCTCGCCTTCGGGCAACGGCATGTCGGCATAGCGCAAATCATCCTGCGCCAGCTCGGCGATGAACCGCGACGGCTGGCACGAGGCCATGTCGCCCGCGCGCTTGCGCCGCCGGCAGTACGACAGGTGCAGCGACTGCTGCGCGCGCGTGATGCCGACATACATCAGCCGACGCTCCTCGTCGACATCGCCTTTTTCGATCGTCTCGCGATGCGGCAGGATGCCCTCCTCCAGCCCGACGATGAACACATGCGGAAACTCGAGGCCCTTGGCCGCATGCAGCGTGGACAACCGCACCACGTCCGGCGCTTCGCCGTCGCGGCCCTCCAGCATCGTGATCAGCGCCACCATCTGCGTGAGTTCAAGCAGGTTGCGCTCATCCGCCTCGCCCTTGCGCGCGAGCCAGCCCGTGAAGTCGCGCACGCTCTTGCACTTCGCCTCGGCTTCGCGCTTGTCGAGGTTGTCGACCAGCCACGCTTCGTAGCGCGTGAAAGCCAGCAGCTCGTCCAACAGGCGGCCCGCCGGCTCGCGTTCGGCGCGGCTGCGCAATCCGTTGATCGCGTTGCAGAACTCGAGCAGCGCATCGTGCTGCCGCGCCGGGATCATGTCGCGCAACTCCGGTTCGAACGCGGCGGCGAAGAGACTCATCGATCCCGTGCCGGCGATCTGCGACAACCGCGACAGCGTCGCCTCGCCGATGCCGCGCCGGGGCGTCGTGACCGCGCGAACGAAGGCCGGGTCGTCGTCGTCGTTGGCGATCAGCCGCAGGTACGCGACGATGTCGCGGATCTCCGCCTTGTCGAACAACGACTGCCCGCCCGAGATGTCATACGGAATGCCATGCGCGCGCAGCGCCGTCTCGAACACGCGCGCCTGATGGTTGCCGCGATAGAGAATGGCGAAATCGGAATGGCGCAGCCGCCGCTCGAATTTCATCGCCGAGATCCGGTGAATCACGAGCTCGGCTTCGGCGTCATCGTCGGCGGCGGGGGCCACGCGGATCGTCTCGCCGGTGCCAAGGTCGCTCCACAATCGCTTCTCGAAGAGCTTCGGGTTATGGGCGATCAGCGCATTGGCACAACGCAGCACGCGCACGGTGGAGCGATAGTTCTGCTCCAGCTTGATCACCTTCAGGTCCGGGTAATCGCGCGGCAGCGAGGCCAGGTTGTCGAGCGTGGCGCCGCGCCAGCCGTAGATCGCCTGGTCGTCGTCACCCACGGCGGTGAAAGGCGTGGACGCCCCCACCAGCGCGCGCAGCAACCGGTACTGCGCCGGATTGGTGTCCTGGTACTCGTCGACGAGCAGATGCTCGCAGCGCGCCTGCCAGCGCAGCGCCGCCGCCGGATCGGTTTCAAGCAGCCGCAGCGGCCGCACGATCAGGTCGTCGAAATCGACCGCCTGGTACGCGGCGAGCGTCTCGTCGTAGTTGGCGTAGGCCTTGGCCGCGATGTGCTCATCGTCGTCCGCGACTTGGTCCAGCGCCTGCGCCGGCGTGACCAGCGCATTCTTCCACGCGCTGATCTTCCACTGTGCAGCGCGCGCACGCCCGCGGTCGGACGTGGCGACCAGTTCGCCGACGATGTTCTCCAGGTCTTCCGGGTCGAAGATGGAGAAGCCGGGCTTCAAACCCAGCGCGTGGGCTTCCGCGCGCAGGATGCGCAACCCGAACGCATGGAACGTGGCGATGATCACCTTGCGCGCGAGATCGGCCTTGCCCTCGGCCGCCAGCAGTGCCTGCGCGCGGTCGCGCATTTCGCGCGCCGCCTTGTTGGTGAACGTGATGGCGACGATCCGCGCGGGCTCGACACCCTGCTCGATCAGGTGCGCGATCTTCGCGGTGATCACGCGCGTCTTGCCGCTGCCGGCACCGGCCAGCACCAGCAACGGGCTGGCGCAATGGCGGACGGCCTCGCGCTGCGCAGGATTCAGGGGAAAGGACACTGGTGCAGGTCGGATAGAATGCAGCATCATTCTACTTCGCTTCGACGCCGCGGTCGCGGTGTCGATCGTGCCAATCGTGTTCATCTTCCGGAAACATCACTGACGATGGCGCACTACGCAATCGGCGACATCCAGGGCTGCCACGCGGAGTTCTGCGAGCTGCTGTCGCTGCTCGGCTTTGCCAAAGGCACCGACCGGCTGTGGCTCGTCGGCGACCTCGTCAATCGCGGGCCTGGCTCGCTTGAAGTGCTGCGTGACGTGATGGCACTGGGCGACGCGGCCACGGCCGTGCTCGGCAACCACGACTTCCACCTGTTGACGGTGGCGGCAGGGCACCGGCGCCCGCATCGCGGCGACACGCTCGATGCCATCCTCGCCGCCCCGGACCGCGAACAACTGCTCCATTGGCTGCAGCACCGGCCGCTGGTCGTCGTCGAGGGCGAGCGGATGATGGTGCATGCCGGCCTGCTGCCGACCTGGACGCCGGCGACGGCATTGATGCTGTCGCACGAGGTGGAGGCGATGCTGGCGGGACCGCAGGCCCACGAATTCCTGGGCGTGCTCTACGGCGACGAGCCGCGCCAGTGGCGCGACGACCTCACCGGATATGACCGATTGCGCGTGATCGTCAACGCGTGCACGCGACTGCGCTACTGCACGGCCGACGATGCAATGGAATTCGACGAGAAGCGCGGGCCGGCGCACACGCCGGCGGGCTACCGGGCGTGGTTCGCGCAACCGACGCGCCGCACCGCGCACGTCGACGTCGTCTGCGGGCACTGGTCGACGCTGGACCTGATGCTGGCGCAGAACGTACAGATGCTCGACTCGGGCTGCCTGTGGGGCGGCGCGCTTACTGCGCTGCGACTCGACGATCGCCGGGTGTATCAGGTGCCGTCGCGCAACCCCGTGACGCCAAAGCCGACCGGATAGACGCCTCGGCCGCGCGGGCCAGGTCGCGGCGATGGGCCGCATGCGCGGGCAACGGCGGACACGCCGACAGCGTCACCACCAGCGCGCGCGCACCGCAGATGCTCCAGAACGACGCCGCGAAGGTCGTCTCGCCCACCCATGCGGTGGCCATCGAATGCTCGCCGTCGTGCGTGCAGTACCGGATGGCCACCGGCTGCACGTGGCCCTTCGCCTCGACGATGGGCTGCAGCAGCGAACTCTTGAACGGCAGAAGGTCGGTGCCATCGGTCGTGGTGCCTTCCGGAAAGATGGCAACGACGTCGCCGCCGGCCAGCACGGCACGCATCTGGGGGTCTACACGAACCGTATCCAGCCGCCGCGCGCGCTCGATGAAGACCGTCCCGGCGCCGCGGATCATCTGCGACAGCACCGGCCATTGCGTC
>JANNNM010000477.1:0-1123 GCA_031398535.1 Betaproteobacteria bacterium
GGACGGCATGGACGAGATCTCGCTGGGCGCGGCCACGATGGTGGGCGAGCTGAAGGACGGCGAGATCCGCGAGTACGAGATTCATCCGGAGGACTTCGGGCTGTCGATGAAGTCCAACCGCGGCCTCAAGGTGACCGGTGCCCCGGAGTCGAAGGAGATGGTGCTGGAGGCGCTCGACGATGTCGAGGGCACGCCGCGCGAGATCGTCATCCTCAACGCCGGTGCTGCGCTCTATGCGGCCAATGTCGCGAGGACGATCGAGGATGGCATCGAGATGGCGCGGGTCGCCATCGCCAGCGGCGCGGCGCGTGGCAAGCTCGACGAATTCGTGGCGGCCACGCAGCGATTGGCGGCCAGCACCTGACCCGTCGCGCCACCCGCACTCACCACCACTACAACGCACGAAGGCAGGGGTTTCATGGCCAGCGACATCCTGGAAAAAATCCTCTCGACCAAAGCCGAGGAAGTGATCGCCGCGCAAGTGGCGAAGCCGTATGCGGAGGTCGAGCGCGCAGCCCGCGCGATGCCGCCACCGCGTGGCTTTGCGCAGGCGCTGAGTGCCCGCGTTTCCGCGGCCCGTTCCGCCGTCATCGCCGAGATCAAGAAGGCCAGCCCCAGCAAGGGATTGCTGCGCGAGGCCTTCGATCCGCCGGCCATTGCGCAAGCCTACGAACGCGCAGGCGCCGCCTGCCTGTCCGTCCTCACCGACCGGCCGTTCTTCCAGGGCGCGCCCGAATACCTGGTGGCGGCGCGTGACGCCTGTGCGTTGCCAGCGCTGCGCAAGGAATTCATCATCGACGAGTACCAGGTGGCCGAGTCGCGCGCGCTGGGGGCCGACGCCATCCTGCTGATCGTGGCGGCGCTCGAGGATGCGCAGATGGCCGCGCTGGAGGCGGCGGCCATCGATTTCGGCATGGACGTGCTGGTGGAAATCCACGACGGCGCCGAACTCGACCGTGCGCTGCGCCTCAAGACGCCGCTCCTCGGCATCAACAACCGCAACCTGCGCAACTTCAGCGTCACGCTCGACACCACGTTCAACCTGCTGCCGCGCGTTCCCGCGGATCGCCTCGTGGTCACGGAAAGCGGTATCCTCACGCGCCGGGATGTGTCGATGATGAAG
>JANNNM010000480.1:0-5279 GCA_031398535.1 Betaproteobacteria bacterium
GCACGTTCTTCGTCACGTTCACCGACGTCGACAAACGCTACGAGACGATCGAGAGCGCCAAGGCCCAGAACGCGCGCGCGATCCTCACCGCCTTCTACAAGGAGGCGCAACTGATCGAAGGCGCCATCGTCGTGCCGATCGCGCCGCCGTCCATACCCGGCATCGGCACCACCGGCGGCTTCGAGTTCTGGATCCAGGACACGGGCACCGGCGACCCGGTGGCGCTCGACGGCGTGATGCAGGATTTCCTCAAGAAGGCGCGCGAACGGCCGGAACTCACCGGCCTCACCACGACGTACACCGCCAGTACGCAGCAGCTGCGCGCCGACGTCGACCGCGAGAAGACCTCGCTGCTCGGCATCCCATCCAGGATGTCTACAGTGCAATCCAGGCCCAGTTCGGCTCGCTGACCGTCAGCCAGTACAACCTCTTCTCTCACGTGTGGTGGGTCATCATGCAGTCCGACGCGCGGTACCGGCAGAACCCGGAAGACCTGACGCGCCTCTACACGCGCAACAACCAGAACCAGATGGTCCCGTTGTCGTCGGTCGTGTCGACGCGCTGGACCGCCGGGCCGGACTTGTTGCCGCATTTCAACGGCTTCACCGCGGCCAAGATCAACGGCGGTGCCGCCGCCGGCTACAGCTCGGGCGAGGCGATCGCGACGATGGAGGAAGTGGCGAAGGAATCGCTGCCGCCCGGCTATACCTTCGCGTGGTCCGGCCTTGCGTTCGCGGAAAAGCAGTCGGGCAGCACGTCGTCGCTGGCGTTCGTGTTCGGCCTGATCATCGTGTTCCTGGTGCTGGCCGCGCAGTACGAATCGTGGACGCTGCCCGGCGCGGTGATGACGGCCGTGCCCTTCGGCATCCTGGGCGCGCTGACCACCAACTGGTTGCGCGGACTCGAGAACGACGTGTACTTCCAGATCGGGCTGTTGGTGCTGATCGGCCTCGGTGCGAAGAACGCCGTGCTGCGGGTTTCCGCGGCCGTGGAATTCCGCAAGCAGGGTTATTCGATCATGGAAGCCACGGTGCTGGCCGGCGAGCAACGGCTGCGACCGATCATCATGACCTCGCTCGCGTTCGCGATCGGCTGCCTGCCGCTGGCGCTGGCCGTCGGTGCCGGCGCCAACGCGCGGCATTCGATCGGCACCGGCATCATCGGCGGCATGCTGGGCGAGACCACGCTGGCGATGCTGTACGTGCCGCTCTTCTTCTACATCTTCGACCGGATGAAGGAACGCGGCGAGGAGAAGAAGCAGAAGGCGGAAGCCGCTGCCGCCGCCGTTGCTTCACCGCCTGCCGCGCCCGTACCCGCAGCAAGGCCCGAGGGTGATTGACGTGCGTCGCGCCGCTGCCGCCTTCGCCACGCTGACGCTGGTCAGCGGCTGCATGATGGGACCCGACTACCGGCGTCCAGCGGTCGCCATGCCCGATGCGTTCATCTATGCGCCGAAGGATGCGGCGGACTCCGCCAACACCACATGGTGGAAGCAGTTCAACGATCCGGTGCTGGACAGCCTGATCGCCGAGGCTCTCGCGCACAATCTCAACGTCAAGGTGGCGGCCGCCAATGTCGAGCAGGCCGCGGGCATCCTGACGCAGACGCGCTCGGGGCTCTTTCCGGCGCTGGGCTACAACGGCAGCGCGGGTCGCGCGCGCACGACGGAATCCGGCGCCGCGCCGGAACTCGCGCGCCTCATCCCCAATCCGGAAAGTTCCTACCAGGCGCTGTTGTCCGCCAGCTGGGAGATCGACCTGTGGGGCCGCATCCAGCGGCTGTCCGAGGCGTCGCGCGCCAACCTGCTCGCTACCGACGAGGCGCGGCGCGGCGTCATTCTGTCGCTGGTCGCGTCCGTCGCCGGCAACTACCTCACGTTGCGCGGCCTCGACGAGCAGCTGGTGATCGCCAACCGCACGCTCGGCACCTATGCGGAATCGGTGCGGCTCTTCAAGTTGCAGTTCCAGTACGGCCAGGTGTCGCAGATGCAGGTCTCGCAGGTGGAATCACAGTACGAAACCGCCGCCGCGCAGATTCCGCAGATCGAGTCGCAGATCGCGCAGACGCAGAATGCGCTGGCCGTGCTGCTGGGCCGCAATCCAGGGCCCATCCCGCGCGGCAAGACCATCTATCAGTTGATGCTGCCGACCGTTCCCGCCGGCGTGCCGTCGGCGCTGCTGGAACGTCGCCCGGACCTGCTGCAGGCGGAAAACACGTTGATCGCCGCCAACGCGCAGATCGGCGCGGCCAAGGCACTCTACTTCCCGACGATCTCGCTGACCGGCGCTGCCGGTTCGTCCAGCATCGCGCTGAACAATCTCTTCACAGGGCCAGCGCGCGTATGGAACTACGCGGGCGTGCTGACGGGGCCGATCTTCACGTTCGGCGCGGTCAGCGGCCAGGTGGCGCAGGCGGAAGGCGCGCAGCAGTCCGCGCTCTACAGCTACCAGCTGTCGATCCAGAATGCGTTCGCCGATGTCGAGAATGCGCTGGTGGCCAACCAGAAGCTGAAGGATCAGCAGGCGGCGCAGGAACGCCTGGTGGCGGCGCTGCAAAGCTATTCGCGGCTCGCCAAGATGCAATTCGACGGCGGCTACACGTCGTACACGACGGTGCTGCAGGCCGAACAATCGCTGTTCCCGGCCGAACTGACGCTGGCCGCCGTGCGTGCGTCGGTGTTCACGTCATCCGTCAACATCTACAAGGCGATGGGCGGCGGCTGGCTCGTCGACGCGGACCGGATGACCGGCGACTCTGCGCCGCCACCGGCGGAACGCAGCAAGGGCATGCCGCCGCTGTTCTAGGTCAGCGCGGGCAACGACAGCGCCGCGAGATCCTTGCACAGCTCCGCCAGGATCTCCCCCAACGCGGTGTTCAGCGCGGCGACGTACTTCGAAACACTGCCCGACTCGAATGGGATGCGCCGCTCGTAGCCCTTGTTCCAGAACGGCACGCCTGAACCTGCGGACGCCTTCGACAGGTAATAGGTGATCTGCAGCACGGCCACCGGCTGCGCGCTGGCGCGCGCATCACCGTAGATCGACCCGACGAAGCCTTCAAGAAGCCAGTCCGAATCCGCCGGCACCGCCAGCGGCAGCACGGTGCCGAACACACGCGCGGCACCGAGCGCCCGCACCGTCGCGTCGCCGATGATGTTGCCCGGCGCGGCCAGGAATTCGTAGTAGTAGTCCGAGTCGAACTTCAACTCGGCCTCACGCGTGACGAACGAGCGGCCCCGGTACGGCGCGGCCACGCTGACGGTACCCATGCGGATGACCCCCGGCTGCGATTTCGCCGCCGCCGGCGGCATCACCGGTTCGAGCATGAACGTGGCCTTGACGGGTGGGGTGCGCAGGGCGCTGCAACCGCCCACCAGCACGGCCGCGGCGGCGGCACCCGCGCCCAGCACGAAATGACGACGTGACCTCATGGCTTGCGCTCCTGCGGCGGCGGTCCGCCGAATATCACATTGGCCGGATACCGTTTGGTGTCTTCGGTGAGATCGCGGAGGTTCTCGGTGATCTGCCGCAGGTTCTCGAACGTGGCCGAAAGATCCGGCTCTGCGCCTCCCAGCACGCGATCGAGGCGGCCGGTGATCCGTTCGAGGCCGGCGATCGTCTTGGCGAGCTTCGGGTCGGACACCAGTGTGCGCACCCGCTCCATCGCGGCGGCGGTCTCCACCGGGATCTTCTGCCATGCCGGGTTGGCCAGCGTCTTGCCGAGCTCCGCGTTGGATTGCCGCAGTTCGACCAGCAGCGCCGTGGCCTCGTCGGAAAGCTTCTTCATCTGCACGGCATCGAGCGTCTGGTCGAGCTTGCCCAGCGTCTTCATCGTGCGCTCGGACAGGCCCTTGGCATCGACCGCCAGCACCTGCTGGTTGACGGTCGTCAACAGCTTGTTGACGTTGTCGATCGTGCCTTCGACGTCAAGCCGCTGCAGCCGATTGAGGATCTCCTGCGCCGCATTGACGAAGGCCAGCACCGTGGACGGCGCGCTGGGGATGTAGATGTTGCGGGGCGTCCAGCTGATGGGCAGCACCGGCGGCGGCGGATCGATGTAGTCCATCTCGAGGTAGCTGGTGCCGGTGATGCCCTGCGGCGCGAGGCGCAGCCGCAGGCCGCGCTCGACTTCGAGCTCGGCGTTGACCGGACTGGTCATGTCGCCCGCTGCTGCGCGACCGCCGACCAGGCGGGGCTGCAGTTGCGCTTCCACCAGCACGTAGCGATGGCGTTCGGAGATCGGCAGATCGAGCTGGTAGTAGACATAGGTGAAGCTGATCTTGGTGACCTCGCCGATCACCACGCCGCGAAGCTTCAGCTTGGAGCCGATGTCGAGGCCCTGCACCGACTCCTTGAAATACGTTTCGATCGTGATGCGGCGCTCGAAGAAGCGACCCGTGCCGATGATGAGCAGGATGGCAATCAGCGCGACGATCGCGCCGATGACGAACAACCCCAGCTTGAAGTAATTGGCCTTCTGGCTCATGGCTTGGCAGCGCGGTCAGGCCGGGACGAGCTCGGCCTGGCGGTGGAAGAACTGGCGCACGTAAGGATCGGTCGATTCGTCGCGCAGCTGCCGGGGGTCGCCGGTGGCGATGATGCCCTTGACGCGTTTGTCCAGCATGATGATGCGGTCGGCAATGGCATAGATGCTCGCGAGTTCGTGGGTCACGATCACAAACGTGACGTTGAGGCTCTTCGACAGCCGGCGGATCAGCGTGTCGAGCTCCGCCGAGGTGATGGGGTCCAACCCGGCGGAGGGCTCGTCGAGAAACAGAATCTGCGGATCGAGCGCCATCGCGCGGGCAATGGCGGCGCGCTTCTGCATGCCGCCGGAAATCTCGGCCGGGAGGTGGGCCGTGAACTGCTCCAGCCCGACCAGCGAGAGCTTCATCCGTCCCAGCAGCGTGATTTGCTCGCGGTCGAGTTCGGTGAAGGCCTCGAGCGGCAGCGCCACGTTTTCCAGCAACGTCATCGAGCCGAACAGCGCGCCCGACTGGTACATGACGCCGAACTTCCGCAGCAGCGCGTCGCGGCGTTCGCCTTCCGCCGTGACGAGGTCCTCGCCTTCGATCAGCACGCGGCCCGCCAGCGGATCGTAGAGGCCGATCATCTGCTTCAGCAGCGTGCTCTTGCCGCAACCCGAGCCGCCGAGGATGACGAACACCTCGCCGCGCCGCACGTCGAAGGTGACGTTCTCGAGGATCGTGACGTCGTCGTAGCCTGCGGAGAGACCCTCGACCCGGATGATGACGTCGTCGGCCATGTCAGATGTCGAGC
>JANNNM010000516.1:0-6091 GCA_031398535.1 Betaproteobacteria bacterium
TTGGCATTGCACCAGATCAGGTGCGACTCCTCCGGCGGCTTGAATTCGGTGCGGTCCCAGTCGGCGTCGAAGCACGTCAGCACCTCGGCCACTTCCTTCCGGTGGTCGGTGACCACCGCATAGTCGCGGGTCTGCGTGACGTTGCGCGTTTCCCAGTTGAGCGACATGACCACGGCCGTGGCGTCATCGACGACCAGCGACTTCTCGTGCGTCAGGTCGAACGCGGGATTGGCGTCCTGCACCGTCACGCCGGCCGCTTCCAGGAGCTTTCGCGATTCGTCGTTGTCCGACTCGCCGCTGCGTCGCGCGGCGTTCAGCATCACGCGCACGTCGACGCCGCGCTTCTTCGCGGCAATCACCGCGTCGAGCAGCGACGGATCGGTGAACACGAACATCTTGACGCGAATGGTCTTCGCGGCGGCCGCCACGATCGCCACCAGCGGCGCGACAGTGGCATCGGGCATGACGATGAGGGTTCGGAAGGCCATGGCAGGTGGAGTCAGGTTGGAGGGGCAGCCGGGTGGTCGGCGAACTGGACATGGTACAGATCGGCGTAGAGGCCGCCCTGTGCCAGAAGCTGCGTATGGGTGCCCTGCTCCGCGACCACGCCATCCTTCAGCACGATGATGTTGTCGGCGTCGCGGATCGTCGACAGCCGGTGGGCGATCGTGATCACCGTGCGCCCCTTCATCAGGCGCTCGAGGCCTTCGATCACCAGCCGTTCGGACTCGGTGTCGAGCGCCGCGGTGGGCTCGTCGAGGATCAGGATCGGGTCGTTGCGGATCACCGCGCGGGCGATGCCGATGCGCTGCCGCTGGCCGCCCGACAGCGTGTCGCCGCGCTCGCCGACGACGGTGTGGTAGCCCTGCGGCATCTTCGCGATGAACTCGTCGGCGTTGGCCAGCTTGGCCGCCGCGATGATCTCCTCGTCGGTGGCCCCGCCCGGACGGCCATAGGCGATGTTGTCGCGGATCGAGCCGCGGAACAGCACCGTCTCCTGCAACACGTAGCCGATCTGCGTGCGCAGTGGATGCAGCTGGTAGTCGCGCACGTCGACGCCGTCGATCAGGATGCGCCCCGACTGCGGGTCGTAGAAGCGCGGGATCAGGCTGACGATCGTCGACTTGCCGCTGCCGGTGCCGCCGACGACGCCCACCACCTGCCCGGGCAACACCTTGAACGACACGTCGCGCAGCACCGGGGTGTCCTTGTCGTAGCCGAAGGCCACGTGCTCGAACGCGATCTCGCCCTTCAGCGGCGGCGGCGCGCGGGCGTCGGCCTTCTCCGGAATCATGTCGTCGGCGGCCAGGATCGTCTGGATGCGCTCGAGGCCGATGGCCGTCTGCGCGATCGTGTTGGTCATCTTCGCCAGGTCCTGCACCGGCTTGAAGAACTTGGCCAGGTACGCCAGGAACACGGTGAGGGCGCCGACCGTCATCGCGCTGGCGAGGATCAGCGACGTGCCGCGCCAGAGCACGAAGGCCACGCAGAACGCCACCACGATCGACACCACGGGCGACAGCAGCGACTTGATGCGACGTGCCTTCAGCGCGGCCGCGACCGTCGCCCGGCTGGCCTCCTGCATCCGCTGCATCTCGAGGTCCTGCCGGTCGAAGGCCATGACCGAGCGCACGGAGCCCAGGCCCTGCTGCGCGACCGACACGATCTCGCTCTGCGTCTTCCTCACATTGCGCGTCGCGGCCTTCACCGCCGTCTTGAACCGGAACACGAAGAGCAGCAGGAACGGCGTGACGCCGATCGCGATCATCGCGAAGTCCCAGTTGAGCCAGAACATGATGGCGACCATGCCGATGATCGTCATCACGTCGACGACGATCGACAGCGTGGCCGAGGACGCGAAATCCTGCACCGTCGCCACGTCGCTCGTCAGCGTCGAGAGCAGCGCGCCGGTCTGGTGCTCGGAATAGTAGGACAGCGACAGGCGATGCAGGTGGTCGTAGATCCGGATGCGCAGGTCGTGCGCCACCCACTGGCCCACGCTTTCCGTGTAGTAGTTGTCGATGTAGCTCGCGATCGCGTCGATCAGCGCGATCATGATCGTGGCCACCGCGGCGAAGAGTGCCAGGCCCATCGTGGTGCGGTCGATGCCGAAATCGTGAATCCAGTGCAGCCACTCGGGCAGCGGATGCTTGCCGAGCGCGTTGTCGAGGACAATCTTCAGCGGCCAGGGTGCCGCCAGGCTCGCCAGTGTCTCGACCATCATCGCCGCGAAGATGATCAGCACCCAGCGGCGGTAGGGCTGCAGCAGCGAGCGCACCAGCTTCGTCATCCACGGCTTGGTGGACGCGGCCGTCGCAGCGGGACTGCGGTCTGCGGGGCGCCCCGGACTCACGCCTGGGGCGGCGGGCGCGGATGGTGACGGGGCAGGATCAGGCATCGCGGCGATGGGTGCATCGGGACGGCCCGCGAGTCTGTCCCGGGTAGCGTGGCGGCGTCAAGGCTTGGCCCACGGATTCTCGATCGGCGCGCAACGCGCCTTGCGTTGACCCAGCGTGCAGGTGGTCAGCGCCGCGCCCTGGAGATCCCAGGCGGTCATCGTCCAGCCGGTGCCTGCGCGGTCCATCGCCATGAAGCCGAACCGGTTGGTCGACACGATCTCAGCGACGACGGCCCCGGGCGCCGGCTGCAGACCAGGCGGAAACGGCGTGGGGAATGGCTGGTCGACCCAGTCGCCGGCATTGCCCGAGATGAACTGCGGCGGCTGCGCCGTGGAGAAACTGACCATCTGGAAGATATGGTTGTGGCCGGCCAGCAACGCCTCGATGTTGGGCGGAAACAACACCGTGGGATGGAGGTTCTGCAGCACCGACTGCAGGCCCGCATTGCCCGGGTACGGCGCTTGCGGCCGCGACGGATTGGCCGCGAAGCCCAGCACCGGGTGATGGCTCATGAAGAACGTACGCGGCGTGGCCGCCGTGCGCGCGAAGGCACGGGTGAACTGCGCGTGGTAGTTGCGATACATGAGGTCCGTCGGCGCGAGCGGCGTCACGCCCACCAGCGACGAGTCGAACACGATGAACTCGGTGGTGCGCGCGGCATCGAGCGGCACCACGTAGGGTTCGCTGTAGTCGCCGATGACATCATCTTCTGCGGCATTGCAGTCCTGCCGCGGCGCGATGGGACGCGGGTCGAGGAAGCGCCACCACCCCTGCCCCGCGCGCGCGCACGATTCGTGGTTGCCGCGGATGACGATCCACGGCGCTGCGGCAAAGAGCTTGCGTGCCGGATGAAAGAGGTCGGCCCGCCATGCATCCCAGCCGTAGCCCCACGGGCTGCCGAAGCACCCTAGATCGGCCCGCGGACATGCGTTCTCGCGGTAATGGAAGTCGCCGACATGGATCACGAGATCGGGCGCCGTGGCCGCCGCCGCGTTGGCCACGCGCTCGAAGGGCCACTGCAGCGGGTCGTCGCAATTCTGGAACACGTTGTCGCCGACCTTGATGCGGCAGCCGGTGTCGCCCAGCACGACGATGCGCTGTGGATGGGCCTTGGGCAGCGGCAGCGGATCGCCGTGGATGGTTGCGCGCAGCGTGCCCTTCGGGATCGTCGCCTCGCAGGTCAGGACCGGGAACGCGGACGGCTTCGACAGCGACGGATCGCTGCGCGTGGGTCGCAACGGAATCGTCGCAGGCGGCATCCGCACGGACATCGCCCGCGCCGTGCCGTCGAGCACGATGTCGGGACATTGCGCCGCGCCGGTGATGGCGCGCGCCACCGCCACCCCGTCGGGACCGAGCAGCACGAACTTCGTGTCGACGGACTCCACCTGCAGGAGCGGCAGGGTGGCGCATCCCGCCAGCGACGCCGCGAGCGTCAGCAGCCACGCGCGCTTCAACGGAAGTCGCCCCACAGCAGGTTGATCGCGGCCAATGCGGCGGCCACCGCCGTTTCGGTGCGCAGGATGCGCGGCCCCAGGCGGACGGCGGTAAAGCCCGATTGCAGTGCACGTTCGACCTCGCGCGCGTTGAAGCCGCCCTCGGGACCGATCAGCACGTCGATGGCGCCCGCGGGTGGCGTCATCGACGGCAGCGTCAGCGTCGCGTCGGGCGCCAGCATCACGCCCGCGCGGGCGGGATCGCGTTGCGCGAGCCATGATTCAAAGGATTGGGGCCTTTCCACCGCGGGCACGCGATTACGTCCACACTGTTCACACGCGGCCACCGCAATCTGCTGCCAATGGGCCAGGCGTTTGTCGCCGCGCTCGCCGTCGGGGAAGCGCGCGCCCTGCGTGGCCACCACCGGCGCGATAGCGGCCACGCCCAGTTCCACCGCCTTGCGCACCGCGTAGTCCATCGCGTCGTTGGCGGGAATGCCCTGCACCAGCGTCACCGCCAGCGCGGGCTCGCGGTCGATCGCGGCCAGGCGGTCGATGCGCACCGTCGCATGCCGCTTGTCGGCGTGGACGATGGTGGCCGCCATCTCGCCCCCCGCGCCGGTGAACAGCACGATGTCGTCCCCGATGCCAAGGCGCAGCACGCGCAGCGCGTGGTGTGCCGCCGCTGCGGGCAGCACCACCTGCGCGCCCACCTCGTGGCGGTCGGGCAGGTCCGGAACGTGGAAACGTGGCGTGGCCATCGGGTCGAAAGCGGGTGCAATTGCGACGGGCGGTCCGCGAACATCGGCGGACGAGGTCGCGCGGTGCTACGATTCTGCCACACCCTCTGCTGCAAGGATCGCCATGGTCAGCCTCACCACGCCGCCCGGAACCACCGGATGGCCCGCATTTCCCTTCGATCTCTCGGGTGTGGATGGATGGTCGACGGCACAGCCTGCAATCGGTCCACGGGCGCAACGGCCTGGTGGTGATGTTCATCTGCAATCACTGCCCCTACGTGAAGACGGTGCTCGAGAAGATCGTCCGCGACACCGACGCGCTACGCGCGATGGGCGTCAACAGCGTCGCGATCATGAGCAACGATCCGTCCGAATATGCGGAGGACTCCTTCGAGCACATGAAGGCGCTCGCGATCCGGCATCGCTTCGGCTTTCCCTATGTGCTGGATGAAACGCAGAAGGTCGCCAAGGGTTACGGCGCCGTATGCACGCCGGACTTCTTCGGCTTTGACCGCGACCTGCGCCTCGCCTATCGCGGCCGGCTGGATGCCTCGGGCCGATCGCCCAACCCGGACGCGCCACGCGAACTGTTCGATGCGATGAGCGCCGTGGCGCACGGCCACCCAGCGCCGCTGGTGCAGCATCCATCCGTCGGATGTTCGATCAAGTGGAAGGCGATCGCATAGCCGCAGCTTGCGCTAGACGAAACGCCGCAGCGCGTCCAGCACGGCGTCGGGCTGCTCGGCCATCAGCGCATGGCCGGTATCGGGCAGCGTCACCACCGTGGGTTGATCCAGTGCCGCGATCAGCGCCTGCGCGCCCCGCGGCGGCGCCATGATGTCGCGCGCGCCCAGGATCACCAGCGACGGGCAACGCACCGCGGCGGCGGCGGCCAGTCCACCCGCGTAATCGACGCAGGCCTTCAGGTCCGTATGCAGCACGCCGGGTCCGGAGCGCTCCATCAGCCGCATCGACGCGCCAATCATCCACACCCCCGGCACCTGGTTGCCGCCCAGCTGCTTGCCGGCGCTGTGCGACCAGCCGTTGATGAGTTCGAACGCGAGATGATCATCGGCGCGCGCCGCGTCGAGCAGCGCGTCGCTGACCCCCATCGGCACCGCCGGGCCGAGCAACGCGAGCTTCGACACCCGCGTGCCATGCCGCGCGGCGCAGGCCAACGCCGCCAGCGCGCCCATCGAGTGTCCGACCAGCACTGCCTGTTGTATCTCTGCGGCATCGAGCACGCGCACCAGCCAGTCGGCGATCGCGTCGACATCGGGCAATGGCGCGCCCGCGGAACGGCCATGTCCGCGCAGGTCTACCGCCAGCGCATTGAAGCCATGATGCGCGAAGTAGCGCGACTGCAATGCCCACACGCTGTGGTCGTGCGCAGCACCGTGCACGAACATGACCGCGGGCTGGGCCGCGGCAAGCGCGCGGGAGCCCGTGTAGACGTAGGTCTCGGCATCGTCAACGGTGAAGCGCATCGTGACCGGCTTTCAGCGGACCGCGACCG
>JANNNM010000546.1:0-4803 GCA_031398535.1 Betaproteobacteria bacterium
GGCACTTTCAGAGGCCGCCATGGCCTGCGGCACGTCCGGTGGTTCGAGTACGACCGAGAAGGCGGCGATGGCTTGCTGCATGCGCGCGGGATCGATCGCCTCGACTGCGCTGTCCTGCGGTCCCAGCAAGCTTGCCAGGGCCGTATCGAAGTCAAGGGCCTCAGCGGTGTTACCGGCGCTGCTGCCATCGCTGACGTCGCTGCCAATGCCATCGCCGACGTCGCCCGCGGCACCGGCCGAGGCCCCGGTAGCGTCATCACCCGTGGTGGTCGCGGACGCGGCGCCATCGGCCGGGACATCGCCCGATGAGGTGCCTTGATACGGAGCGGTGTCGCCGTAGTGGATTGCCTGAGAGGTGGTGACGGCCTGGCTGGCGGCGTCGGCCGTACCGTCGGCGGCGAGTGCGTTGCCGGCCTGGGCGTCCGTAGCCTCGGCCGATGCAGCATCGTCGAGACCCTGCAGCGAGATCCCCAGATGGCCGTTGCTCCAGTCCTCGATGGTGATCGAGTCGGCGGCGGATGCATCGGCGGCCGTGGAACGGATGGTCAACGTGCCGGTGCCATCAATGTTGCCATCGAACGCCAGTGCGAAGCGACCATCGGCGGTGGTCCATGCATCGCCGGCCTGCGCCATCGAGCCTGACACCGCGATGCCGTCGATGATGATTTCGCCGAGTCCATCGGTATCGGCGATGGTGTCGGCGCCATCGCCCGCGTCGAACCCGTAGACGTCGCGGCCGGTGCCGCCTTCGAGGCGGTCGTCGCCACCGCCGCCTGCCAGCTCATCGTGACCCGAACCACCGGCGAGGAAGTCGCGGCCCCCGCCGCCATCCAGATCATCCGCGCCGCGATTGCCGAGCAATTGGTCGTTGCCGGCGCCACCCTGTGCCATGTCGTCGCCATCGCCGCCTTCGAGGCGGTCGGCGCCCGCGCCACCGCGAAGCAGGTCGTCGCCGGCCCCGCCGTAGATGCGATCGGTGCCGGCGCCACCGCGCAATGTCTCCGCGTTGGCGTTGCCGAAGATCACCTGATGGCGCGCCGCCGCGGGATCGGTACCCTGCAGTTGGACGACCAGCGGCTTGCCGTCGGCACCGACCTGCGCGTGGTCGGTGAACATCCAGCCCTGCGCAGTTTCAAGCGACGTATCAGCGCCGGCGATTTCTGCGCTGCGCCACGCCATGAACTTGCCGCGATCGGCGAGCCACGCGTCGCTGATCAGGGCCTCCCCCGTGTCAGGGTCGAAACGATCGAGGTGGCCATCGGCGTTGGCAGCCGCATGGAGGCTGCGGTTGCCGACACGCGCGAGTGGCTGCATCTGCTCCAGCGCGTAACGGTAGCCGACATCGGTGGCCGCGAGCTCGGCGAGTTCCGCGCCGGTCTTGCCGCGCAGATCCACCAGGTTGGCGCGATGCGCGGCATCGTCGCTGGCGCGGTCAGCGGCGCTCGGCACCTGCGTGGCGGACTGGATCGCGGCACGCGCGTCGGCTTGCAGCGATGACGCAGCGCCGGTACTGTCCCCGGCAACCCCTGCGCTGGCGGGCCGCCAGCCTGCGGGTGCGCCAGGCGGCGCAAGGATGCTGCCTGCCGCAAGGCCGGCGAGGATTTCGTCCATCGGCACGCCCGCCCACACGGCCGTGATGTACGGGATGGGCAGCCCCTGTCCGGTGGGCGCCGATGCGACGATGCTTTCGTTGGCCATGACCGCTCCTCCTGTAAGTGGCCAGCGCGGGATGGTCGCGACGATGGCCGAAAACAACACGAGCGCGGCGACGGCGACGGGCCTTGTGGCCGGGTGAGGAAGCATCGCGGATGCCGGGCAGGCACTCAGGATGAACGAAACACATTGCGGATGCATTCATCCATTTGGATGAATTGCCGCAGCCTGATTGACGTGCTACACGCGGCGCATCAATGCGGCTTGCATTGCGCATCGCGCCGCTGCAGGCGCAGCGCCGCCTTCACCAGCAGGTGCGCGGAGACTGGCGCGGTGAGAAACAGGAAAAGCGTGATCAGGAACTCATGCACGGAGAACCCGGGGCCGCGCACCGTGAAGTAGAGCGCGGAGGCGATCAGCACGCCTCCCACACCCAGCGTCGTGGCCTTGGTGGGCCCGTGGATGCGCCGGTAGAAGTCGCCGAGTTTCGCGAGTCCCCACGAGCCGACCAGTGCGAAGGCCGCACCTACCAGCAGCAGCAGCGTCACGAGCACGTCGGCCCACAGCGGCAGGGTGGCGAGCGCATTCATTCGATGATGTCCCCGCGCACGATGAACTTGGCCAGTGCCACGGTACCGATGAAACCCAGCATCGCCACGAGCATCGCCGCTTCGAAATACAGCGCAGTATCGAAGCGGATGCCGAGCAGCACCAGCAGCGCGATCGTGTTCACGAACAGTGTATCCATCGCCAGGATGCGATCGGGCCAGCCGGGGCCGCGGACCAGGCGATAGACATTGAGCAGCATCGCCAGCGCAAAGGCCGCCGCGATCCACGGGAGTACGGTGGCGGTCATCCGAAGATCTCCAGCAGCGGTGCTTCATAGCGGGACTTGATCGATGCGACCAGCGCCTCGGCGTCCTCGATGTGGAGGGCGTGGACCAGCAGGTGCGAGCGGTCGGCGGCCACGTCTGCCGTCAACGTACCGGGCGTCATCGTGATGATCCCGGCCAGTATCGTGATTGCCCAGTCGTCGGTCAGCGCCAGCGGCACCTCGATGAAACCCGACTTGATGGCAGCCTCAGGCCCCAGCACCCGTCGCGTGACGTCGATGCTGGAGGTGACGATGTCGGCCAGCACGACCAGCGCCAGGCGCGCCGCCGCACCCGGACGATGCAGCGTCGGCCACGCGCCGGGGATCACGCTGGTGGTCGCCCACGGGATCGCCACGGCCAGCACGCCGCCCAGCACGATGTGCCCCGGCGCCACCGTGTTCTGCAGGGCCAGCCACACCAGCCAGAGCACCGCAGAAAGTATCGGATGCGGCAGCAGGCGGCGCATCATTGCGCCCTTGCGGGTGGCGGCACGGGCGACGCCTGCAACACCGCATCGATGTAGAGGCGCGGCTGTGCCAATTGCCTGGCGGTGGCGATCGCGTATTGCGTTGCCGGAACCGCCAGCACCATCCACGCCAGCGATGCGGTCACGAGAACCGCGATGCCGGCGGCCGCGGGCATCGACAACGGCGGCGCGGCCACGGTCGGGGCCCGCGTGTTCCAGAACACGAGGCTGCCGGCGCGCGCCAGCACGACCAGCGCGAGCAGGCCGCTGCCCAGCAGCGCGGTCCAGAACCACGCCGCGCCGGGCGCCTGCATGGTGGCCGACAGCATCAGCACCTTGCCGACGAAACCGGCCAAGGGCGGCAGGCCGACGGCCGCGCCGGCGCCGACGACGAACAGCGAACCCAACAACACCGGTTGCGTGACCGCAGGGCCGATACCGAAGCGATCTTCGAGCGCACCGCGCTGCAGGCCGATCGCATGCACGAGCAGGAACAGCAGCGCCATCGCCAGCGTGCTGTGGACCATGTAGAAGAGCGCGCCGGCCAGCGCGCCCTCGCCCATCGTGGACGCGGCGACCAGCGTGCCGGTGGAGACCAGCACAAGGCTGCCGATCAGCGTGGTGAGGCGCGACGACGACAACGCGGAGAATGCGCCGAAGGCCACCGTGAAGATCCCCAGCGCGAAGATGGCTTCGGCACCCCGGCCGGTGAAGGCGATGTCCCCCGCGCCGAACAGCAGCATCGACGTGCGCACCACGCCATAGAAGCCCACCTTGGTCATGATCGCGAACAATGCCGCCACCGGCCCCGGTGCCGCGCCGTAGGTGGCCGGCAGCCAGAAGCCCAGCGGCAGCACGGCTGCCTTGATGCCGAAGACGACCAGCAGCAGCAGCGCGGCCGCCTGCGCCAGGCCCTGGTCGTGCGCGGGGAGTTGCTGCAGCTTCAGCGCGAGGTCGGCGAAGTTGAGCGTACCCGTGACGCCATACAGCAGGCTCGCCGCCAGCAGGAACAGCGCGGAACCCACCAGGTTGATGATCACGTAATGCATGCCGGCGCGCAGCGCCCGCGCCCCCGCGTCGTGCAGCAGCAGCGCATAGGACGCGACCAGCAGCACCTCGAAGAACACGAACAGGTTGAAGAGATCGCCGGTGAGGAACGCGCCGTTGAGTCCCGCCAGCTGGATCTGGAAGAACGCGTGGAAGTGCGGGCCGCGCCGGGCCAGCGTGACCGACGCCAGCAGGCTCGCCAGCGCCACCACGGCAGCCAGCACCAGCATCAGTGCAGACAGGCGATCGAGCACCAGCACGATGCCGAAGGGCGCCTGCCAGTTGCCGACCAGTGTGACGGCGATCGCGTCCGTGCCGGCCACGCGAACCAGCATGACCGCAACCACCAGCAACGACACGGTGGACAGCAGCGCCAGCGGCAGTTGCCAGGTCGGCCGCCAGCGTTCGCACAGCAGCATGACCGCTGTCATCAGCAGCGGCAGCACGACCGGGATGACGAGCCACGGCGCGTTCATGGGGCCGGCCGCTCTCGATCCGCCACCACGGGGTCGCACGCATCGCTGACGTTGACGAAGTTCGATTTCAGCGCCAGCACCAAAACCAGCGCCGTCATCGCGAACGCAATCACGATGGCGGTCAGCACCAGGGCCTGCGGCAATGGATCGGCGTAGTGCGCCAGCGTTGCCGGCACGCCGGGACGCAGGATCGGCGGAGCCTCGAAGGCCAGCCGGCCCATCACGAAGATGAACACGTTGACGGCATAGGACAGCAGCGTGAGGCCAAGCACCACGTCGAACGTGC
>JANNNM010000548.1:0-1232 GCA_031398535.1 Betaproteobacteria bacterium
CGATGGCGGTGTCCACCGACTGCAATCCGGGCACGTCGCCATCGACGTCGCTGCTGCTGATGCTGAACATGGCGTGCACGCTGTTCAGGTTGACCCCGGAGGAAGCGCTGGCGGGTGCCACGCGGCATGCGGCGCGGGCACTGGGATTGGCCGACCGCGGCACCATCACCGTCGGCGCGCGCGCTGACCTGGTGTGCTGGGACATCGCCACGCCGGCCGAACTTTCCTATCGGCTGGGGGGCAATCCGCGGGTGGGTGTGATTCGCGCGGGCCGGTTGGCGCGCTGGGGGGTGTGATGGACCTGTGGGAACTGCATCGGGGCGACAGCCCGCTGATCATCGATGTGCCGCATGCGGGTACCGCGTTGCCCGAAGACATTCGCGCGCGCTTGACCGATGCAGCGCTGGCCGTACCCGACACCGATTGGCATGTCGAGAAGCTCTATTCCTTCGCCCGCGACGCCGGCATCACGCTGATGCATGCGACGCATTCACGCTATGTGGTCGACCTCAACCGCCATCCAGACGGTGTGGCGCTGTATGCGGGTGCCGACAACACGGAGCTGTGCCCGACGCGCACCTTTGCCAACGAGGCGATCTACGTCGAAGGCGCGGCGCCCACGCAGGCGGAGGTGACCGCACGCGCCGCGACCTACTTCGCGCCCTATCATGCGCAGCTGGCGGCGGAGATCGAACGCGTTCGCGCGCGCCACGGCCATGCGGTGGTGCTCGACGGCCATTCGATCCGTGCCGAGGTGCCGCGCTTCTTCCCGGGGCGCCTGCCCGATCTCAATCTCGGCACCGCCGATGGCGCAAGTTGCACAGCCGAGCTGCAAGCCGCTGCGACCGGCGTACTGGCTGCAGCCAACCGGTTCACGCATGTGGTGAACGGCCGGTTCAAGGGCGGTTACGTCACGCGCCAGTACGGCCGGCCCGCGCACGGCGTGCACCTGCTGCAGCTCGAGATGGCGGAGGATTGCTACATGGACGAGGCGCCGCCGTACCGCGTCGATGCGGCGCGCGCGCAACCGCTGGTCGACGTGTTGAAGCAGCTGGTGCAGCCGCTGCAGGCGTGGCGGCCGCCGCGATGATCCGCATCTACGTCGCGCACCACCGTTTCGACGCCTGGCTGGTGGCCGACCGCCTCAACCAGGCCGGCATCCGCGCGCACATCTTCAACCAGCATGCGGCCAGCATCGTCGGCGATGTGCCTGCCGACGTCGCGCAGCCGCA
>JANNNM010000550.1:0-7534 GCA_031398535.1 Betaproteobacteria bacterium
GCATCGACGAGCGGCTGACACCGGAGTCGGCCGACCGCTATTTCGACCGCATCAACGATTGCCTGGCGCAACCGGCCTTCCGGCCGCGTGCGCTGTTCGAGCGCTTCAACATCGAGGTGATCGCGACGACCGAATCCCCGCTCGATCCGTTGCTGCATCACCAGAAGATCCGCGCTTCGGGATGGAAGGGCCGCGTGGTCACGGCCTACCGACCCGACCCGGTGGCGGACCCGGAATTTGAAGGCTTCGCGGCGAACGTTGCGCAGTTCGGCGCGCTGACCGGCGAGAACACCACGACGTGGGCAGGCTACCTGGCCGCGCATCGCAACCGGCGCGCGTTCTTCAAGACGATGGGCGCGACCTCCACCGATCACGGCCACCCGACCGCGCAGACCAGCGACCTGACGCCCGCCGAATGCCAGCGCCTGCTCGACCGCGCCTTGGCGGGGACCATCACGGCGGCCGAAGCCGAAGCGTTCCGTGGCCAGATCCTCACCGAGATGGCGGGAATGAGCCTGGCCGATGGGCTGGTGCTGCAGATCCATCCGGGCAGCTTCCGCAATCACAACCCGGTCGTGTTCCGGCAGTTCGGGCGCGACAAGGGCGCCGACATTCCGACGCGCACCGACTACGTGCGCGCGCTGCGACCGCTGCTCGAGAAGTACGGCAATGACCCGCAGTTGACGGTGATCCTGTTCACGCTCGACGAGACGTCCTATGCGCGCGAACTGGCGCCGCTGGCCGGCCACTATCCGGCGCTGAAGCTGGGGCCGTCATGGTGGTTCCACGACAGCCCGGAAGGCATGCAGCGCTTCCGCGAGCAGACGACCGAGACCGCCGGCTTCTGCAACACGGTGGGCTTCAACGACGACACGCGCGCGTTCATGTCCATTCCCGCGCGGCACGATGTGGCGCGGCGGATGGATTGCCGCTTCCTGGCCACGCTGGTCGTCGAGCACAAGATCGGCGAGGACGAGGCCTTCGATCTCGCGCCTGGTCTGGCGCACGATTTCGCGAAGGCGGCGTACAAGCTGTAATTGCGGGCCTCGCCTACAAACGATTCATGTGCTGGCACGCGCGGACTTGCGTTTGCTGCGGGATCCGGACGGCATTGACGTCGCCGCCGACGTCGGCGCCATCGCCAGGAAACTCCAGTCAGTGTGCGTGACGGCATCGATCCACCACGCCAGCGCATTGCCGGGGCGCGCCGTGCGCCACACGGCGCTGACCCGCGCCGACGTGTGCGGAACATCGGTGGCCTTGATGACGAGACGGCCGGCAGCAATGTCCGTTGCCGCCACCGGCGCGGGCAGGTAGCCGCAGCCCAATCCCGCCACCTGTGCCGCCAGCTTGGCGTCGAGATCGGGCACCGTCAGCGTGTCCTGCCCCGCCAGGATGCCGATCGAGCGCGGCGCCAGGTGGCGCGAACTGTCGGCGGCCACCACCGCGCGGTGCCGGGCGATATCGGTTTCGGTCAGCGGCTCGTGCGCCTGTGCCAGCGCATGCGTCGACGCAACGACGAAGAGCGAGGTCATTTCAGCCATCGCGCGCACCCTGTACCCGCCGCCAGGCGGCGCCTCGCCGGGCGCCCCGATCACGAAGTCGGCGCGGTCATCCACCAGCGCGTCCCACGAGCCGCCCAGCACTTCGCGCGACAGCCGCAGTTGCGTGTGCGCCGATTGCCGGACGGCACACTCGACATAGAACGCCGCCACCAGCGGCAGGATCCGCGACCACGGGATCAGCACATCCACGGCCACGCGCAGTTCCGTTTCCCAGCCCGTGGCGACCCGGCGGACGCGGGCCTCGGTCTCGCTGGCCGCGGCCAGCAGCCGACGCCCGTCCTCCAGCAGCGTGCGGCCCGCGGGCGTCAACTGGGCCCGGTGCCCGCGGCGGTCGAAGAGCAGCACGTCGAGCGTGTCTTCCAGCGTGCGGATCGTGTACGTGATGGCGGAGGGGACACGATCGAGCTCCACGGCCGCTGCCGCAAAGCTGCCGCGGCGGTCGATGGCATCGAGCACGGCCAGTGCATCCAGCGAGATTGGCATGTTCAAAATATTTGAATAAATCGTTCACGACTGTAGCCTTATGTCGACCTCAAGGCAAGCCTATCATTCGGGCGTGTCCTGCACCGCAACGCGTCGCGATGCCTGCAGGCCAACCAACAGGAGATTCGAATGATCACGCTGCGACCTGCCGCCGACCGGGGTCACGCCAACCATGGCTGGCTCGATTCGCATCACAGCTTTTCGTTTGGTGACTACTACGATGCCGCGCACATGGGCTTCGGACCGCTGCGCGTGATCAACGAGGACCGCGTGCAGCCCGGCATGGGCTTCGGCACGCACGGCCACCGCGACATGGAGATCATTTCCTACGTGCTGGAAGGCGAGCTGTCGCACAAGGACAGCATGGGCACCGGCTCTGTTATCGTCCCCGGCGACGTGCAGCGGATGAGCGCCGGCCGCGGCGTGCAGCACAGCGAGTTCAATCCGTCGAAGGCTGCAGGCGTCCACTTCCTGCAGATCTGGATCGAACCCGCCGCGCGCGGCATTGCGCCGTCGTATGAACAGGCCAACGTGCCGGCCGAGGCCAAGCGTGGTCGTCTCGCGCTGATCGCGGCGCCGGCCGGCGAAGGTGGCGCGGTGGAATTGCACCAGGACGCGCGCATCTTCGCCACGCTGCTGGATGGCGCGGAACAGGTGGCGTATCCGTTGGCCGCGGGTCGCCGCGCGTATGTCCACGTGGCGCGGGGCAGTGTCAGCGTGAACGGCCAGGCGCTGAACGCCGGCGATGCCGTCCGCATCGAGAACGAATCCGAAGTGCGCCTGTCTGATGGGCACGGCGCCGAAGTCTTGCTGTTCGATCTTCCGTGAATCCACCGCGCTCCGGCGCATCAACCAACGCAATCCCAATGCAAACAAGGAAATCCTGATGAATACCAATCGTGACGTTGCCGCACTCGTAGCCCGTGTCCTGCTGGCCACCATCTTCATCCTCGGCGGCTGGGGCAAGATCGGCGGCTTCGAAGGCACCGTGGGCTACATCGCCAGCAAGGGCATGCCGTTCCCGCCGTTGATGGCGGCTGGCGCCATTGCCGTGGAACTGGGCGGCGGGCTGTTGCTGCTGTTCGGCTATCGTGCGCGCTGGGCGGCGCTGGCCATCTTCCTGTTCCTGATCCCGACCACGCTGATCTTCCACGGTTTCTGGTCGGTGCCCGTCGAGCAGATGGCCAATCAGCGCAATGCGTTCCTGAAGAACGCTGCCATCATGGGCGGCATGCTGATGGTGTGGGCGTTCGGCCCCGGGCGCTTCGCGATCGGCGGCGAGCGGGAAAACGCGTAACGCCGTTACTACCGCGAACACAGGCCCGGTGCCGGGCCTTGTTCGCGGCGTTTGATTGTCGCGATGTCATGCAGGTGCGACCATCCTGATTCCATTCCGGCGCCCCGAACGGCGGCGCCCAACCAGCAGGAGACAGGCATGAAGGAAAAGAAAGTCAGCGCGCCATTGATCGATACCGGCATCAGTGCCAAGGACCGCGCGTTGATCGCGATGGGCCTTTCCAAGTTGCTGGCCGACAACTACACGCTGTACCTCAAGACCCACAACTTCCATTGGAACGTGACGGGGCCGATGTTCAACACGCTGCATCTCATGTTCGAGACGCAGTACAACGAGCTGTGGCTGGCCAACGACCTGATCGCCGAGCGCATCCGCTCCCTGGGCTTTCCGGCACCGGGCACCTACGCCGAGTACGTGAAGCTGGCATCGATCAAGGAAACGCCGGGCCAGCCCAAGGCGGAAGCGATGGTCAAGCTGCTGGTCGAGGGCAACGAGGCCGTGGTGCGCACCGCGCGCTCGATCTTTCCCGTCGTGGACAAGGCCAGCGACGAACCCACGGCCGACCTGCTGACGCAGCGGATGCAGATCCACGAGAAGAACGCGTGGATGCTGCGGAGCCTGCTGGAAGGCTGACCAATCCACGTGCGCGGGGGCTACTCCCGCGCGCGTGAATCGAGCCAGATGGTGACCGGGCCAGCGTTGTGCAGCCGCACGTCCATGTGCGCGCCGAACACCCCGGTGGGCACGGGCTTGCCCAGCGCCGATGCCAGCACCGCGACGAACGCATCGAACGCGGGCTGCGCAACCTCCGACCGCGCGGCGGCCGTGTACGACGGCCGGTTGCCTTTTTTAGTGGAAGCGTAGAGCGTGAATTGCGACACCGCGAGGATGACGCAGCCCACATCCTGCAAGCTGCGATTCATCAGCCCGGCATCGTCGCCGAAGATGCGCAGCTGCACGATCTTGTGCGCCAGCCACGTTTGATCATCGATGGTGTCGCCGTCCGCGACGCCCACCAGCACCAGCAGGCCCGGGCCGATGGCCCCCGTGACCTGCGACTCCACCGTGACGCTGGCCTCGCGGACCCGCTGCACCAGGGCTCTCACTTCATCACCTTGCGCTCGACCTCGATGACCTTGCCGGTGTCGAACACCAGCGTGGTGAGCGTCTGCGGATCGCCGGCCACCGGCATGTACGTCCACCGCGACACCTTGCGGCCCTTGCCGCCGCTGACCATGTCGGCGGGGCCGATGCGCGCCAGGACCTCGCCTTCGTGCATGCCTGGATGGATGTAGCGGCGCTCGCCGGGATCGCCGGCGCGGACCTTGTCCGGCTTGGATGAACCGGAGGACTTGACGCGCGGTGGCGCGACGGCGCGCGTGGTGGTGCCGGGAATGGGGCGCATGGGAATGACGGAAACGTTGGGGGGATCGGTGTCGAAATTGCGGACTTCGGTGCCGGCGGCGCACGGTTTGTCCTGGTAGACGGGCTGCTGGCGGGCATCCACGCACTTGTAGACTTGCGCGTGCGCGGGCGCAGCCTGCCCGCCACCGGCCAGCATCACGGTCATCACCGCGAGAAGACGAAGCTGAACCACGCGAAGCCTCCAGCAACGAGCATCGAAGGGGAAGCGGTACGATAGCGCCTTCCTTGCATCGCAGGCACTACGACTTTCGATGGATACCCGACTTCGTACCGCCGCGCGCGTTGCCGACATCGAACCCTTCCACGTGATGGAAGTGCAGACGGCCGCCCGCGCGCTGGAAGCCGCCGGCCGCACGATCGTGCACATGGAGATCGGCGAGCCCGATTTTCCCACGCCCGCGCCGGTGCTGGCGGCCGCGCAGAAGGCCATTGCCGACGGCGGCATCTATTACACGTCGGCGCTCGGCCTGCCCGAGTTGCGCCGCGCCATCGCGCAGCACTACGCCGACCACTACGGCGTCAACGTGTCGCCCGAGCGCGTGATCGTCACGGCGGGGTCGTCCGCCGCGCTGCTGCTCGTGGTGGCGCTGCTGGTCAATCGCGACGAGCAGATCCTGCTGGCCGACCCCGGCTACCCGTGCAACCGCCACTTCGTCCGCGTGCTGGAAGGCGAAGCCGTCGGCATTCCGTCGGGGCCTGATGCCAACTATCAACTCACCGCCACGATGCTGGAAGCCGCCTGGACCCCGCGCACGCGCGGCGCGCTGATTGCATCGCCGTCCAATCCCACCGGTACCGTGGTCCCGCACGACGAAATGCAGCGCATCGTCGATGTCGTGGCCGCGCGCGGCGGACAACTGGTGGTCGACGAAATCTACCTGGCCCTGACGTACGACCTGAAGCCGGGCGAGCGCCCGCAGAGCGTACTCTCGCTGACCGACGATGCATTCGTGATCTCCAGCTTCTCCAAGTACTTCAACATGACCGGCTGGCGACTGGGTTGGGTGGTCGCGCCCGAAGGCTACGTGCGCGACATCGAGAAGCTGGCGCAGAACCTCTACATCTCGCCCGCCACGCCGTCGCAACGTGCGGCGCTCGCGTGCTTCGAGCCCGCGACACTGGCGATGCTGGAGGAACGCCGCCGCGCGTTTGAAGCCCGCCGCGATTACCTGGTGCCCGCGTTGCGCGCGCTGGGTTTCCGGATTCCCGTGATGCCCACCGGCGGCTTCTTCATCTACGCCGACTGCACGAAGTGGAGCCACGACAGCCAGCGTTTCTGCCGCGACGTGCTGGAAGGCGCGGGTGTCGCCATCACGCCGGGCATCGACTTCGGCCGCCACCGCGCCAACGAGCACGTGCGCTTCGCGTACACGATCGACGACGCCAAGCTGCGCGACGGCGTCGACCGGCTCGCGAAATTCCTCACCCGGTGAACATGCGGACCCTGCTCGCAACGGCCACGCTGTCGATGCTGGCCGGATGCGGCGCGATGGAGTCCGCCGGCTATTACTGGCAGAGCGCGTCGGGTCAGCTTGACCTCGTGGCGCGGGCCAAGCCCATTCCCGAAGTCATCGCGGAGACATCGGATGCGGCGCTGAAACGCCGGTTGCAACGCGTGCAGGCGATGCGCGCGTTTGCGTCGTCGGACCTCGCGTTGCCCGATAACGCCAGCTACACGCGTTATACGGATCTCGACCGGCCCTTCGTCGTGTGGAATGTGTTCGCCACGCCCGAGCTTTCGTTGCAGCCGCGGCAATGGTGCTTTCCGATTGCCGGCTGTGTCAGCTATCGCGGCTACTTCCGCGAGGACGAGGCGAAGGCGGAAGCCGATCGCCTGCGCGCGGCCGGCGATGACGTGGCGGTCACCGGCGTCCCGGCCTATTCAACACTGGGCTATTTCGACGACCCGGTGCTCTCCACGTTCGTGCGCTGGCCCGAGCCCGAGGTCGCGCGGATGATCTTCCACGAGCTGGCGCACCAGGTGGTCTACGTGAAGGACGACACGTCCTTCAACGAATCCTTCGCCGTGGCGGTGGAGGAGGCGGGTCTCGACCGCTGGCTCAAGGCCGAAGGCGACGCGCCCATGGAGCAGTACCGCGCCCGCAGCATGAAGCAGCGCACCGCATTCCGCGAACTGACGCGGCAGGCACGCGCCGACCTCTCCGCCATCTACGCCAGCGCCGCCACGGACGATGAAAAGCGCGCCCGCAAGGCCCAGGTGCTGGCGGCCATGCGCGACGGCTACGAGCGCGCCAAGGCCGGCGAGCCCGGGCTGGCCGGCTACGAACGATGGTTCGCCGGCTATGCCGGGGGCGGGGCCAATAACGCCAGCCTGGCCTCGACGTCGCTCTATTCCGCCCAGGTTCCGGCTTTCCGGGCGCTGCTGGCCGAGGAGGGCGGCGACATGGGCCGGTTCTACGACCGAGTCAAGGCGCTGGCCGCCCTGCCCAAGCCGGAGCGGACGGCGGCACTGCAGAAGCTGGGCGGGGAGCCCTGAGGAGCATTGCCAGCGTAGGGTCTTGATCGATAAAGAAAATCCCGCTATACTCTTTGGCTCTCTTGCCTCACCCGCCGCAGACGGGGAGGCCGCCGGCAGCGCATAAAGGCGCCAACACGCAAAAAAGCGCGCTGCCACTTAACCGACCGAAAGGAGTGTTCTGCATATGCGTCATTACGAAATCGTATTCATCGTGCACCCGGACCAGAGCGAGCAAGTGCCCGCGATGGTCGAGCGGTATCGCACGATGGTGACGGGCCACAAGGG
>JANNNM010000555.1:0-2548 GCA_031398535.1 Betaproteobacteria bacterium
CCGTTGATCAGGCCGATCAGCAGTTGCCCGAACAGCGCTTGCGCCGGGACGCCGAAGATCTCGGTCATATTTTCAGCTCAACAATGACAGCTACAGATTGCAGCCGCCGTCCTTCTCGGGACGGAAGGCCTGGTCCGCCGGAATCGTCGCGCGGACCTTGTAGTAATCCCACGGGCCCCTCGATTCCGACGGCTTCTTCACTTCAACCAGGTAGGCCGGGTGGATCTTGCGGCCGTCGGCGCGGATCGAACCCTTGCCGAAGAGCTGGTCGTCGGTGGGGGTTTCCTTCATCTTTGCGACCACCTTGGTGCCGTCGTCCGACTTCAGCGCTTCGACGGCCTTCAGGTAATGCAGCACCGACGAGTACACGCCGGCATGCACCATCGTCGGGTGGATGCCCTTGTTGGCCGAGGCGAACTTCTTGGCAAACGCGCGCGACGCATCGTTCTGGTCCCAGTAGAACGTGTTGGTGACGATCAGCCCTTGCGCGGTGGGCAGGCCCAGCGCGTGGATGTCCGTCAGGAACACGAGAAGGCCCGCAAGGCTCTGCCCGCCCTTGACGATGCCGAATTCGGCCGCCTGCTTGATCGAGTTGGTCGTGTCGCCGCCGGCATTGGCGAGGCCGACGATCTTGGCCTTGGACGCCTGCGCCTGCAGCAGGAACGAGCTGAAGTCCTGCGTGTTGAGCGGCGCGCGCACCTTGCCCAGCACCTTGCCGCCGTTCTTCAGCACGACGGCTTCGGTATCGCGCTCCAGCGCATGGCCGAACGCATAGTCGGCGGTCAGGAAGAACCAGGAGTCGCCGCCGGTCTTCACGATCGCGCTGCCCGTGCCGTTGGCCAGCATCCACGTGTCGTAGGTCCAGTGCACGGTGTTGGGCGTGCATGCCTTGCCCGTCAGGTCCGACGATGCGGCGCCCGAGACCAGGAACGCCTTGCCCTTGTCCTTGGTGATCTGGTTCACGGCCAGCGCGACGCCGGAGTTGGGCGTGTCGAGGATCACGTCGACCTTGTCGACGTCGTACCACTGGCGTGCGATGCCGGACCCGATGTCGGGCTTGTTCTGGTGGTCGGCGGACACGACTTCCACCTTGTAGCCGCGCTTCTCGATGCCGGAATCCTCGACCGCCATCTTGGCGGCGAGGACGGAACCGGCGCCGGCCAGGTCCGTGTACAGACTGGACATGTCGGTCAGCACGCCCATCTTGATGAGGTTGTCCGACACCTGTGCGTGCGCGGCGCCGACGGTGAAGCTGGCGGCCACGGCCAGGCCGAGGATGTTGCGCTTGAAGTTGCTCATGTTGCCTCCGGGTGAAATGGAATCCGCTGCATTGAGGTTGCAGTCAGACGCCTAGGTAATCGTGCAGCTTGTCCATGTTGGCATCGAGTTCGGCGTTGCGGATCATGTCGACCACGCGGCCATGCTCGATGACGTAGTGCCGGTCCGCGACGGTGGCCGCGAACCGGAAATTCTGTTCCACCAGCAAGATCGTGAACCCCTGCTGCTTCAGGCGCGCGATGGTGCGGCCGATCTGCTGCACGATGACCGGCGCCAGGCCTTCCGTCGGCTCGTCGAGCAGCAGCAGCCGTGCGCCGGTGCGCAGGATGCGGCCGATGGCCAGCATCTGCTGCTCGCCGCCCGACAACTTCGTGCCCTGGCTTCCGCGACGCTCGAGCAGGTTGGGGAAGAGTTCGTAGATCTGCGGCACGGTAAGGCCGCCGGGGCGCACGACCGGCGGCAGCAGCAGGTTCTCCTCGACGCTGAGCGACGCGAAGATGCCGCGCTCCTCCGGACAGTACGCAATGCCCTGCCGCGCGATGCGGTTCGACGGCATCCGGATCAGCTCGGTGTTCTCGAACACGATCGCGCCTTCGCGCCGCGGCACGATGCCCATGATCGACTTCAGCGTCGTGGTCTTGCCCGCGCCGTTGCGGCCCAGCAGCGTCACCACTTCGCCGGCGCGGATCTCGAAGTCGATGCCGTGCAGGATATGCGACTCGCCGTACCAGGCGTTCAGGCCCTTCACCGCCAGCAGCGGCGACGTCGCGTCCGTGGCGGCAGGTGCCGCCGCAGTCTCAAGCATGACCGGCTCCCATGTAGGCCTGCACGACGTCGGGATTCTTCGACACCGCTTCGTAATCGCCCTGTGCCAGGATCTCGCCGCGCGCCAGCACCGTGATGTGATCAGCGAGTGTGGAGACCACCGACAGATTGTGCTCGACCATCAGCACGGTGCGATCGACCGCCACCTTGCCGATCAGCGTCGTGATGCGCTCCACATCCTCGTGGCCCATGCCGGCCGTGGGCTCGTCGAGCAGCATCATCTCGGGGTCCAGTGCCAGCGTGGTGGCGATTTCCAGCGCCCGCTTGCGGCCGTAGGAAAGTTCACCGGCGGCAATGGTCGTGAACTCCGAGAGACCAACGGCATCGATCAATTCCGCGGCGCGGCCGTCCAGCGCCTTCAGCGACTCGGCCGAACGCCAGAAGTCGAACGAGTGGCCGGTCTTCCTTTGCAGTGCGATCCGCACGTTCTCGATCACCGTGAGGT
>JANNNM010000595.1:0-3674 GCA_031398535.1 Betaproteobacteria bacterium
ACGTGTCGTTCATTGGCTCGTGGTTCGATCCGCCGAAGGCCAAGGAAGCGGCCTTCGCGATGATCGAGAAGGGTGCGGACGTGATGTACGCCGAGCGTTTCGGGGTCGCGGATGCCGCCAAGGAAAAGGGCAAGCTCGCGATCGGCAACGTGATCGACACGCAGGCGCAGTACCCGGAAACGGTCGTCGTCTCGGCGCTGTGGAACATGGAACCGACGATCGACACCGCGTTGAAGGCCGTCAAGGCCGGCAAGTTCAAGGCGGAGGACTACGGCCAGTTCTCGACGATGAAGTTCAAGGGCTCGGAGATGTCGAAGTACGGCACGTTCGACGCCAAGGTGCCGAAGGATATCCAGGCCAAGGTGGCGGCCAAGCAGGCGGCCATCCTCGACGGCAAGGCCAAGATTGCCGTCGTGGAAACGGAACCGAAGTCGACGGCGAAGTAATCGACGTGCGTTCCATCGACGCCCCGGTTGCGACCGGGGCGTTGTCGTTTAGATGAATCAGCCGGTGTTGCGGCTGCAGGGCATCACCAAGCGCTTCGGGCCGCTGACGGCCAACGACGCCATCTCACTCGATGTGCATCGCGGCGAAGTGCTGGCACTGCTTGGTGAAAATGGCGCGGGCAAGTCCACGCTGGTGTCGATCCTGTTCGGGCACTACGTGCCGGATGAAGGGTCGATCGAGGCCTTCGGCGTGCCATTGCCGCCCGGCGACCCGGCCGCCTCGCTGGCGGCCGGCATCGGCATGGTCCACCAGCATTTCACGCTGGCCGACAACCTGTCGGTGCTGGACAACGTGATGCTGGGCACCGAACCCCTGTGGTGGGCGCGCTCGCGGCGTGCTGCGGCCCGCGCGAAACTGGTGGCCACGGGAACGCGCTTCGGCTTGATGGTGAACCCCGATGCGCGCGTGGGCACGCTGTCGGTGGGCGAGCGGCAGCGCGTCGAGATCCTGAAGGCGCTCTACCGCGATGCGCGCGTGCTGATCCTGGACGAGCCGACGGCGGTGCTGACGCCGCGCGAGGCCGAGTCCCTGTTCGACACGCTGGCGCAACTGGTGGCCGAAGGGCTGTCCTTGATCTTCATCAGCCACAAGCTGGATGAAGTGCTGCGCGTGTCGGATCGCATCGCCGTGTTGCGTGGAGGCAGGCTGGTGGCGACGCTCCCGGCAGCCGAGGCCGACAAGGCAAGCCTTGCCGCGCTGATGGTGGGCCGCGACGTGCCGATGCCCGAGGCGCGGCCGCGCACGCCGGGGGCGCTGGCCTGCGTCGTGGAAAGCGTAACAGTGCGCGACAAATTGCGTGGCGTCTCGCTGGCATTGCGTGCGGGCGAGATCACGGCGATCGCCGGGGTTTCCGGCAATGGCCAGCAGGCGCTGGCGGATGTGCTGTGCGGCATGCAGGTGCCGGACAGCGGCAGTGTCCGCGTGCTGGGGGCAGCGATGGCCGCATCGCCGCGCGCCTTCATTGCCGCCGGCGTGGCGCGCGTGCCCGAGGACCGGCATGCGGTGGGTACGATCGGCGACCTGCCGCTGTGGGAGAACGCGATGGCCGAGCACGTTGCCACGCGGTTCGCGCGCGGCGGCATCGTGCGCCGGACGATGGCGCGCGCGTTCGCGCGGCGCGTTGTCGATCGATTTGACGTGCGCACCGCGCGCGGACTTGAAACGTCGGTGCGGTCGCTCTCCGGCGGCAACATGCAGAAGCTGGTGCTGGGCCGCGCGTTGCTGGGGGCGGTCGGCGATGCGGGTGCGGGCACCCATGCGCGGAAGGCACCGGTGCTGATCGTCGCGAACCAGCCCACATGGGGCCTCGACATCGGCGCGGTGGCATTCGTGCATCAGCAATTGCTGGACGCATGCGCGCAGGGTGCGGCGGTGCTGCTGATCTCGGATGACCTGGACGAAATCCTGGGGTTGGCCGACCGCATTGCGGTCATGCACGCCGGGCACCTCACGGCGGCGCGTCCCGCCGGCGAGTGGACGATTGCGGAGATCGGTCTCGCCATGGCGGGCGCGGCGGATGCGCCGGCGGCTGCAACGGAGGCGGGTCATGCGGCTTGAGGCGCGCGGTGAAGTCTCGCGCGTGATGCTGGTGGCGGCGCCTTTCGCGGCCGTCGTGTTCACGTTGCTGATCTCGTCGCTGTTCGTCGCGTGGGCCGGTGCGCCGCTGTCGCGCACCTACGCGCTGATCTTCGAAGGCGGCTTCGGTTCGCGCTTCGCCTGGAGCGAAACGCTGACGCGCGCGACGCCGCTGATCCTGACCGGGCTGGCGGTGGCCGTGGCCTTTCGTGCGCGCTTCTTTAACATCGGCGCGGAAGGGCAGTTGTACGCGGGCGCACTGGCCGCGGTGGCGGTCGGCGGGCTGCATGGCGGCGCGGGCTTCGACGCGCATCCGGCGCTGCTGTATCCGGCGATGATGATCGCGGCCGCGCTGGCGGGCGCACTGCTGCTGCTGATGCCCGCGTTGCTGCGCATCCGCCTTGGCGTGGACGAGGTGGTGACCACGCTGCTGCTCAACTTCATCGTGCTGCTGTTCGTGTCGATGATGCTGGACGGCCCGATGAAGGATCCCACCGCGATGGGCTGGCCGCAGAGCGTGGCACTGCAGGATGCGATGCAACTCGGGAAGCTGGTCGAACGCACGCGCGTGCACACGGGGCTCCTGTGGGCGCTGACGCTGGCCGGGATGCTGTGGGCGTTGTTCAGGTACTCGACGTTCGGTTTCTCGGTGCGCGCCGTGGGCGCCAATCCGCGCGGCGCGGCGTTCGTCGGCGTGCCGGTGACGCGCACGATGGTGCTGGTCGCATTGCTGTCCGGCGCGCTGGCCGGGCTGGCGGGCGCCATCGAGGTGGCGGGCCGCACGACCTACGTGACGCTCGACATGTCGCCGGGCTATGGCTACACGGGCATCGTGATCGCGATGCTGGCGGGGCTGAATCCGCTGGGGGTCGTGGCCGCCGCCATCTTTGTGGCCGGAGTGCTGGTCGGTGCGGACAGCATGAGCCGCGGCGTGGCGGTGCCCACGTACATCGCGGATGTCATTGTGTCGATTGCGCTGCTGTCGATGCTGGTCGCGACGGCGTTTGCGCGCTATCGACTGAGATGGCAGTGACCGCCGACATCCTCACGATGCTGGCCAACGCCGACTTCTGGGTGGCGGTGCTGCGCATCGCCACCCCGCTGATCCTCGGCACGCTGGGCGTGTTGCTGTGCGAGCGGGCTGGCGTGTTGAACCTCGGCATCGAAGGGATCATGGTGGCCGGTGCTCTGACCGGGTGGCTGGCCGTCTATCTCGGCGCGTCGCTGTGGGTGGGCGTGCTGGTGGCAGCGCTGACCGGTGCCGTGTTCGGACTGCTGCATGCGCTGCTGACGGTGCCGCTCGCGCTGTCGCAGCACGTGTCAGGCCTCGCGATCACGCTGTTCGCCACCAGCGTGTCGTACTTCGCCTATCGCGTGAGCTTTCCCAACGTGACGGCGCCGCCGACGATCAAGCCGTTCGGCGACATGGCGTGGTTGCCCATTCCCATCCTGGCGCAGCAGACGCCGTTGACGTTGCTGGCGCTGGTGGCGGTGCCGCTGATCGCATGGGTGCTCTATCGCACGCCGGTGGGCCTGGCGGTGCGGATGGTGGGGGAAAATCCCGCAGCGGCCGAAGGACAGGGACTCAACGT
>JANNNM010000615.1:0-1399 GCA_031398535.1 Betaproteobacteria bacterium
TCGCGCGTGGCCTGGCGCGAGTCGAATTGCTTGACGACGGTAAGCACCACCAGCCCGATCACGAGCCAGATGCCGATGTTCTTGAGCAGATTATTCAAGCCATACTCCTTGAGGCCCCGCCGCGAAACGACTTCGCGCGAAGGCCGTGCCTCCAGACCCTGCCGATACGTTCGTTCGGCAAGGGGATGGTAATTCTAGCCGTGAACCCTCGGCCCGGACACCTTGGACACCAAAATCAAAGCAGGATTCAAGCCAAATCCGGCCTTTTATCGTCAAAATCGGGCAAATCTCCAGCATTCCGGGCCCCTGCGGCGCCCGCCTCACGCTTGAAACGCTTGCCCACCAGGAAGGTTTCCCGGCTTTTGTCCCGCGAGGATTTGGGCTTGCGGACATAGACCTTTTCAAAGTGGGCAGCAATCGCCCGCTGGAACTCCGGCAACCCCGAGCCCTGGAATACCTTCACCAACAAGTCGCCGCCTTCCCGCAGGTTGGACATCGCGAACTCCAATGCGAGGTCGCCCAGATGGATGCTGCGGGCCTGGTCGACCGCTTCGATGCCTGAGAGATTGGGGGCCATGTCCGAGACCACAAGGTCGACGGTCCGGCCGGCCAGCGCAGCCGTGAGTGCGGCCACGCCTTCATCCTCGCGGAAGTCGCCCTGGATGAACGTGACGCCGGCGATGCCGTCCATGGGCAGCAGGTCGATGGCCACGATCATCCCCGAGGGCCCGAGCCGCTCGCGCAGCACCTGCGACCAGCTGCCGGGCGCCGCGCCCAGGTCCACCACGGTCATGCCGGGCTTCAGCAGCTGGTCGCGTTCGGCAATCTCCAGCAGCTTGAAGGCGGCCCGCGACCGGAACCCGCGCCGGGCGGCCTCCTGCACATAGTGATCGTTGACGTGGTCGTGCATCCACGCCTTGACGGATTTGTTCTTCTTGCCGGAGGAGTTGAGGAGTTTGGCCAATCGCTCGATACCGTGCCTTGCCCTGGCTGGCGGCACGCCCGATGCGTGCGCCACCCATCCCCGAATTTACCAGCCGCCGCGCTCTGTCGCGTAAACTTGCGCCGATGAAGATCCTGACCCCCACGCAACGCCGCGACCTGCGCGCCAAGGCGCACCACCTCGATCCGGTCGTGATGATCGGCCAGCATGGCCTCACGCCGGCCGTCCTCCACGAGATCGACCTGGCACTGACCAAGCACGAACTCATCAAGATGCGCGTGCTGGGCGACGATCGCGACGCCCGTGCGGCGCTGCTCGAACGCGTGTGCACGGAGATGGATTGCGCGCCCGTGCAGTCGCTGGGCAAGGTGCTGACTGTCTGGCGCCTCAACCCCGAGAAGAAGAAGAAGGCCGAGGCCAAGGCCGAGGTGAAGGGCACCAAGGCTCCCAAGCGCG
>JANNNM010000640.1:0-18103 GCA_031398535.1 Betaproteobacteria bacterium
GAACCCGATCTCGGACGCCGACCTCAAGAAGGAATACGACCAGATCAAGCTGCAGATGGGCGACAAGGAATACAAGGTCAAGCACATCCTGGTCGAGAAGGAAGATGAAGCCAAGGACGTGATCGCCCAGCTGCAGAAGGGTGCCAAGTTCGACGACCTGGCCAAGGCGCGCTCGAAGGACCCGGGCTCCAAGGACCGTGGCGGCGACCTCGACTGGAATGCGCCCGGTGGGTTCGTGAAGCCATTCGCCGACGCGATGGCCGCCCAGCCGAAGGGCAAGTTCTCGGCGGTGCCGGTGCAGACGCAATTCGGCTACCACGTGATCATGGTCGAGGACATCCGTGAAGCCAAGGTGCCCCCGTACGAGGAAGTGAAGCCCCAGCTGCAGCAACGGATGCAGGCAGCCCACCTTGACAAGTTCTTCAAGGAACTGCGCAGCAAGGGCGGCGTGTAAGACACGACCCCGCAGTTGCAGTCAACAGAAAGGGCAGGCCACGCGGCCTGCCCTTTTTGCGTTCGGACATGCGGAGGCGACCTGTGGCATTGTCGGCATCTTCGCGACGGCGTCCGCCGCCTCGACGAGTGAAGTGCTGGACATCGCCGCCGCGACAACCTACGCTCGCGGAGGCAATCCGGAAGACGATTGCGCGATGCAGGTCAACAGACGCACCGGGGAGGCAGCAATGACGTTCGTTAAGAGCCCGAAGGACTTCTGGGCAGGGGTCCTGTTCATTTCATTTGGCCTAGCGGCGGTGTTGATCGCGCGCGAGTATCCGATCGGCTCCGCCGGCCGGATGGGCCCCGGTTACTTTCCGCGCGCGCTCGGCATCATCATGATGGCCCTCGGCGCCCTCCTCGCGTTGCGCGCCCTGAAGGTGAAGGGTGCGCCTGTCGGCTTTCGCTCGTTCAAGCCCATCATGATCGTCCTGGGCAGCGTGATCCTGTTTGCCCTGGCCGCGCCCAAGCTCGGTCTGGTCGTCGCCACCGTGCTTCTGATCCTGATCTCCAGCACGGCGGATCAGGAGTATCGCTGGAAGGAATCAATGATCGCGTCAGTGATCATCGCTGCGTTTGCGTATCTCACGTTCTCGGTGGGGCTGAAACTGCAGATTCCGGTCTGGCCGGCGATTTTCGGATAACAGGGTCACCATGGAACTTCTCGGCAATCTCTCCACCGGCTTCGCCGTAGCGCTCACGCTCCAGAATCTCGCCTACTGCTTCTTCGGCGTCCTGCTTGGAACCTTGATTGGCGTGCTCCCCGGCATCGGTCCGGTGCCCACCATTGCAATGCTGCTGCCGATCACCTATTCGCTGCCGCCGGTCTCCGCGCTGATCATGCTGGCCGGCATCTACTACGGTGCCCAGTACGGCGGCTCGACGACGGCGATCCTGGTCAACCTGCCCGGTGAGTCGTCATCCGTGGTGACCTGTCTCGATGGCTATCAGATGGCCCGCAAAGGAAAAGCGGGGACGGCGCTGGCCGTGGCGGCGATCGGATCGTTCATCGCTGGCACGTTTGCGACGATGCTGGTGGCCGCCTTCGCACCTCCGCTGGCCGAGGTCGCACTCAAGTTCGGACCTGCGGAGTATTTCTCGCTGATGGTGCTCGGTCTCATCTCCGCGGTGGTGCTGGCAAGCGGCTCGCTGGTCAAGGCCATCTGCATGATCGTCCTGGGATTGCTGCTTGGCATCATCGGCACCGACGTCAATTCCGGATTGCAGCGCTTCTCGTTCGGCATACCCGAGCTCTCCGATGGCATCGGCTTCGTCGTGGTCGCCATGGGCCTCTTCGGTTTTGCCGAGATCATCATCAACCTCGAGAACGTCGAAAAGCGGGAGCTCTTCACCAACAAGGTCTCGGGCATCTGGATCAAGTGGGTCGATTTCAAGCAGGCCCTGCCCGCCATGCTCCGCGGAACGGGGATCGGCTCCGTGCTCGGCATCCTGCCGGGCGGCGGTGCGCTGCTCAGCGCCTTTGCCTCGTATACGGTCGAGAAGAAACTTGCCAAGGACCCTTCGCGCTTCGGCAAGGGCGCCATCGAAGGCGTGGCGGGGCCGGAAGCCGCCAACAATGCGGGTGCCCAGACCTCGTTCATTCCACTGCTGACGCTCGGGATCCCGGGTAACGCGGTGATGGCGCTGATGGTCGGCGCGATGACCATTCACTCGATTCAGCCGGGCCCGCAGGTGATGACCAACAACCCGCAGCTCTTCTGGGGGTTGATCGTCAGCATGTGGATCGGCAACGTGATGCTGGTCATTCTCAACCTGCCGCTGATCGGCCTCTGGGTGAAGCTGCTGCAGGTGCCCTATCGATTGCTGTACCCGGCCATCCTGCTCTTCTGCTGCATCGGCGTGTTCAGCATCAACAACAACGTCTTCGACGTGTTGATGACGGCTGCCTTCGGCTTTCTGGGTTGGCTCTTCGTCAAGCTCGAATGCGAGCCGGCGCCGTTGTTGCTGGGCTTCATCCTGGGACCGATGATGGAGGAGAACCTGCGACGGGCCTTGCTGCTGTCGCGCGGCGATCCCACCGTTTTCGTTACCCGCCCGATCTCGGCCGTCATGCTCGGCATGTCGGTCCTGCTTCTCCTCATTATCGTCGCACCGTCCATCCGCAAGAAGCGCGAAGAGGCATTCCAAGAATGAAGCATCAGGCCGAATGAGCGGCACGTCACCGTACGACTGGTCCCTTCCCTACCCGTCGCGCCGCCAGCCGATCTTCGCCCGCAACGTCGTCTCGACTTCACAGCCGCTGGCCACCCAGGCCGGTATGGCGATGCTCGAGCGGGGCGGCAATGCGGTGGATGCCGCGCTGGCGACGGCCATCACGCTCACGGTGGTCGAGCCGTGCAGCAATGGCATCGGCTCCGACCTCTTCGCCATCATCTGGACCGGCCGCGAACTTGTTGGGCTCAATGCGTCGGGCGTGGCTCCTGCAGGATGGACGGCCGATCGCTTTCGCGGCCGTAGCGCGATGCCCGAGCGTGGCTGGGACACCGTCACGATCCCTGGGGCTGTTGCGGGCTGGCGCGCGCTGTCGAAGCGCTACGGCAAGCTGCCGTTCGCCGATCTCTTCGGACCGGCCATCCGCCATGCACGTGATGGCTTCATGGTGTCACCCATCGTGGCCGAGAAGTGGTCAGCCGCAGTTCCGCACATGCCCAGCGGCCTTGGGTGGCAGGAGCACTTCCTGCCCTTCGGGCGGCCGCCCGCGATCGGCGAACGCTTCGCCAGCCCGACGCTTGCGACATCGCTGGAGGCGATCGCCGCCACCGGGGGCGACGCGTTCTATCACGGCGCACTCGCGGCCGCGATGGTCACGCATGCGCATGCCTCCGGCGGCGCCCACACGCTGGCCGATTTTTCCGGCTATGCCGCCGACTGGGTCACGCCGCTCGCGTACAAGTACCGCAGCGCCACCGTCCACGAGATTCCGCCCAACGGCCAGGGCATCGCCGTGCTGATCGCGCTGGGCATCCTGCAGCACTTCGACGTGGCTTCGGCACCTGTCGATTCACCAGCCACGCAGCACCTCGCCATCGAGGCGATGAAGCTGGCCTTCGCCGACGCGTACCGGTACGTGAGCGATCGGCGATCGATGCAGGTGCCGCCGGAAGCGCTGCTGGACCCGGCCTATCTCGCGTCGCGCGCGAAGTTGATCGATCCGCGCCGTGCGCAGGACTTCGGCCCCGGCGAACCGCCGCGTGGCGGCACCGTGTACCTGTGCACCGCGGACCAGAACGGCATGATGGTGTCGCTGATCCAGTCGAACTACATGGGCTTCGGGTCCGGCGTCGTCGTACCGGGCACCGGCATCAGCCTGCAGAACCGCGGCAACGCGTTCTCGTTGCAGGCCGGACACGCCAACGAGGTGGGCGGAGGCAAGCGCCCGTACCACACGATCATCCCCGGCTTCCTCACGCGCGACGGCGCGCCACTCGCGGCCTTCGGCGTGATGGGCGGCCCGATCCAGCCGCCTGGCCATGTGCAGACGCTGATGCGCCTGCTCGATTTTTCGGCCAACCCACAGGCGGCGCTCGATGCGCCGCGCTGGAAGGTGAATGCCGACCAGTCGATCGACCTCGAAGGGTCGGCGGCACCCGAACTGCGTGCCGGTCTGCTGGCACTGGGCCACAAGGTGGCTTCGATCGCCGACCCCTACATGGATTACGGTGCCGGACAATTCATCGTCCGGATGCCCGACGGCTATGTGGCAGCGTCGGATTCGCGGCGCGATGGGCAGGCGTCGGGGTTCTAGCCCCCCTGCATTCCCCGCAGGCATGTGAAGCAACGCCGATGTTGCTTGAGCGGGATCGTGCGACTGGGTTCAATGGATCACTGAAGCGTCAGGTGCGTGCAACGACGCGCCGGGCGAACGCGTGGTCACCCATTGGAACCCAGGAATCGCCTGATGAATGCATTGATCGAGCCGCATGCTTGCGTGGTCGCCCCCCCGCCTGCGACGCTGCATGGCCGCAGCACGGCCGTCCTGGCAGGTCTCAACTACCTGCTGCCCACCCGGCAACGCCCTTACAGCTACACCTATGACCCGCCACCCGGCGTGCCCTGGGAGAACGGCGAATACGCATTGCGCCGGACGGCGATTGACGATGCACGCCACGCGGTGTCGCCCCCGTGCATTGACCGCGAAGGCTTCACGCTGCAGGACGCGCCGACAAGTGTCCGGAATTTCCTCGATGTCGACCTGATCAGGTCGATCTACTACCCGGAGGCCGCCGAACTGGCGCTTGCCGTCACCGGTGCAACCCGGGCCTTCGTGTTCGACCACCTGGTGCGCCGGCGCGAGCCCGACCGTGCGGCCCTCACCTTCGGGCGACGTGGCACGGATGGCTTGCCGTCCGTCAACGGCCGCATCCACAACGACTACACCGAAGCCTCCGGTCGCAAGCGCCTTGGCATGGTCCTGGCCGATGCCGATGCCGCAGCGCATGTCCGGCGCTACAGCATCGTCAATGTGTGGCGCTCGATCAAGGGACCCGTGCTGGACACGCCGCTGGCGGTGTGCGATGCCCGCACCGTGATGACGTCGGACCTCGTGGTCAGCGAAGTGCGCTACCCGCGCCGTACCGGCGAAATCTACGTCGCGACGCAGTCGCCGCTGCATCGCTGGTCCTACTACTCGGCGATGGATCGCCACGAAGCGCTGGTCTTCAAGCAATACGATTCCCAGGTCAGTGGCGTGGCACGGTTCACGCTGCACGCGGCGTTCGACCTTCCCGCGGTTCCACCGGATGCGCCCCTGCGGGAGAGCATCGAGTTGCGCTGCCTCGTCGTTCATGACGACGCTGCGTGAACGCCATGCCAACCACGACAGCGTCGACGACCGCCGAGGCCCTCGAGTTCTGGTTCGAGTTCGGCAGCAACTACAGTTACCTGAGCGTGATGCGCATCGAGGATGCGTCCTCCCGGCTTGGCGTGACCATCCGCTGGAAGCCGTTCCTGCTGGGACCGATCTTCCGTTCCTTCGGCTGGGACACGTCGCCGTTCGTGCTGCAGCAGGCGAAAGGCGCGTATGTCTGGAAGGACATGGCGCGCGAATGCCGCAAGTACAAGCTGCCGTGGACCCAGCCGTCGACGTTTCCACGCGTCGCGTTGTTGCCGATGCGGGTCGCGCTTGTGGGCGCGGAACAGGACTGGATGGGCGCGTACTGCCGCCGCATGATGACGTTGCACTTTGCGCAGGATCGCGCCATTGATTCCGCCGAAGTCGTCACCAAGGTGCTGCTGCAACTGGGCCTGCCAGCATCGCGGATCATCGATGAGGCACAGTCCGACGCCAACAAGCACAAGCTGCGCATGCAGACCGAAGCCGCCAAGGCCCGCGGCATCTTCGGCGCGCCCACGTTCTTCGTGCGCGACGAGATGTTCTGGGGCAACGATCGACTGGACGATGCCTTGATCCACTGCGTTCACGCACGCGCATGAGCGCGGCATCGGTCAGTGAAGCGCCGGCGCCGCTGGCACCCCGGGCGCGCCTGGTCGGCATCCTGTGCGGCGTGACGGTGGTCCTGCTGTTCTCGGGATTCACGCTGGTTTCGCGGCTCGGGTTCGCGTCGTCACTGCACGCGACCGACATCGCTGCGCTGCGTTTTGCCGTCAGCGGGCTGCTGATGGCGCCAGTACTGCTGCACTACGGCCTTGCCGGCATACGCATGCGCGATCTCACGGCATTGACGTTTTCCGGCGGGTTGGGATTCGCACTTCTGGCCTATACGGGCTTCTCGCTCGCACCTGCTGCGCATGGCGGCGTCCTGCTGCACGGCACGCTGCCATTGTTCACGTGCGCGCTGGCCTGGCTGGCCACGGCGTTCACGATCTCGCGTCGGCGCGCGCTGGGGCTTGCCGCCATCCTGGCGGGCGTGGTCGCGATGGCGTGGGACAGCGTGGCCGGCAGCGGCATGCGCCAGTTGCTGGGCGACGGCGCGCTGCTGCTGGCGTCGATCTGCTGGTCGTCCTATGGATTGCTCGCGCGCCGCCTCAACCTACCGCCGGCACGCTCCGCCGCCATCGTGGCCGTGCTTTCAATGGTTGGCTACCTGCCTGTCTACCTGATTCTTGCCGATGCAAGCATCCTCGACGCCCCGTGGCCAGACCTGATGCTGCAGGCGCTCTACCAGGGTGTGCTGATCGGAGCGGTATCGATCTTCGTCTACTCCAAAGCCGTGGCCATGCTGGGCGCGATCGACACGGCGCTGTTCACGGCCGCGGTACCCGTCGTCACGACGTTGCTGGCCGTCCTGCTGCTGGGCGAGATGCCCTCCACGCTGGCGTGGACGGGTGTTGTCGTCGTGACGGCAGGCATGGCCGTTGCCATGGGAGCCCGGCAATGAACAGGCGGTGGACAGGCGTGGCCCTGTCGTTGCTGGGCATCGTGACGACGACCGGCGCACAACCGATCCGGATCGGTGAGCTCAACAGCTACAAGGCGCAAGCCGCGTTCCTGGAGCCCTACAAGAAGGGCTGGGAATTGGCACTCGAGGAAATCAATGCGGCCGGCGGATTGCTTGGACGCCCGGTCGAAGTCGTTTCCCGCGACGACCTGGGCAACCCCGGGGATGCGGTACGCGTGGCGGAGCACCTCGTCTCCCGCGATCGCGTGGACCTCATCTTCGGCACGTTCCTGTCGAACGTTGGGCTGGCAGTCACCGACTATGCACGTCAACGCAAGATCCTGTTTCTGGCAGCGGAGCCATTGACGGACAAGATCACGTGGCAACACGGCAATCGCTATACGTTCCGGCTGGCGCCGTCCACGTACATGCAGGTCGCGATGCTCGTGCCGCACGCGGTCCGGATGAAAAGGAAACGATGGGCGATCGTGTACCCGAACTATGAATACGGGCAGTCCGCCGCCGCAACGTTCCGGCAGCTGCTGAAGGCGGCGCAGCCCGACGTCGAGTTCGTCGCGGACCAGGCACCCCCTTTGGGTCGCGCCGACGCGGGCTCGATCGCCGAAGCCATCGCCGACGCGAAGCCTGATGCGATCTTCAACGTCCTGTTCGGCAGCGACCTCGCCTGGTTCGTTCGCGAAGGCAACGCCCGTGGACTGTTCAAGGGCCGCGCCGTGGTGTCGATGCTGTCCGGCTGGCCCGAATACCTCGATCCGCTGCGCGAGGATGCGCCCGAAGGATGGGTCGTCACCGCGTACCCATGGAATGGCATCGCGACACGCGAACACGACCGCTTCCTGCACGCCTACCAGAAGCGGTGGAACGACTATCCGCGGCTGGGATCGGTCATCGGATACGCCGCCATGCAGTCCGTCGCGGCCGCGATCACCCGGGCCGGCAGCACCGACACCGAGCGACTGGTCATCGCCTTCAGGGGCCTCGAGGTCGGGACGCCCCTTGGCACCATCACCTACCGCGGGATCGATCACCAATCCACCTTGGGCACTTTTGTCGGCACGACGACCGTGCGCGCCGGACGCGGGATCGTCGTGGATCACGCGTACATCGATGGCAAGTCGGTCATGCCGACCGATGCCGATGTGCGCAAATGGCGTCCCGTCGATTGATGCGCGTGGTGCAGCTACCGGCATTCCCGCATCGCATGCGATGCGACCGAAAGATCGTTTGAGGCAACGATCGCGATCGCTTGTAATGGGCATGTGATCGCGAACGCCTTCAAGAACTTGTTTCCTGCACTGCGCCGACTCGCACTATCGCTCTGGTCCGCGATGCGCACACCACGGGTCGACGACACACTCAGCGGGTTGAGCCATCGCATGCTGAAGGACATCGGCGAACGCCCGGACTAGTTCAACATTTTCCAGACGGCACCCATGCCTGAATCCGACACCTCCAAACCCATTCATGCCGCATGTGCGCCACCGAGGACCAGGGCCTCGATCTATCCAGAGCCATTCGCCTCGCGCATGGCAGGCCGGGTCGTTCGTCCTCTGGGCGAAATCTTCGGCCTGTCGAATTTCGGCGTGAACCTGGTGGCACTGGCCCCGGCCGCGATGTCGGCGTTGCGCCACAGCCACAGCAGGCAGGATGAATTCGTCTACATCCTCAGCGGCACACCGACGCTGGTCACGAATGGCGGCGAAGTGGTGCTGCAGCCGGGGATGTGCGTCGGGTTTCGCGCCGGCACCGGGGATGCCCACATGCTGGCCAATCGCAGCGACCTTGAATGCATGTACCTGGTGGTGGGCGATCGGACACCCGGCGATACCGCGACCTATCCGGACGATGACATCGTCGCCCACTATGGCGAGGCGGGTCCGTGGCAATTTGTGCACAAGAACGGCGAACCTTACTGACCGGGAAGCTTCGTGTGGACCAACACCGAACTGTCGAGACTGTTTCGCCTGGCACGCCCCATCGTGCAGGGGCCGTTTGGCGGCGGGCTGTCCACCGCGAAGCTGACCGCTGCCGTGGCGCATGCCGGATGTCTCGGTTGCTTCGGGGCCAATGGAATGGCGCCGGAGTCGATTGCGACACTGGTCCACGAGTTGCGAAGGATGACCGGCACCAAGCCTTTCGCGATCAATCTGTGGGTTGACGATCCGGCCGCGGCAACGCCGGGCGCGCAGGCGTTTGTTGAGGCCGCGCGCCTGCTCGCGCCCCTCTACCGTGAACTGGGAATGCCGCCCCCTGGGGACGTGCCAGCGCAGTCGGCACCCGACTGCCGGGCGCAAGCAGAAGCCGCGCTCCGGGCAGGGGCGCCTGTCCTGAGCTTCGTGTTCGGAACGCCTGGCGCGGAGATCATGACCGCATGCAGGCAGCACGGCGTACTCACGATCGGTACGGCCACGACCGTCGAGGAGGCCCGTGCCCTGGAAGCGGCGGGCGTGGACGCCGTCGTCGCGACCGGCTTCGAAGCCGGCGGCCACCGTCCTTCCTACCTGCGCGCGGCGGAGACGTGCCTGACGGGCACGCTGGCGCTCATCCCCCAGGTTGTCGATGCGGTGAAGCTGCCGGTCATTGCAGCAGGGGGCATCGCGGATGGCCGTGGCATCGTTGCGGCGCTGGCGTTGGGCGCACAGGGTGTCCAGATCGGAACCGCGTTCCTGGCATGCGACGAGTCCGGCGCGCCCGTTGTCCATCGCGAGGCGCTGTTTGCCGCCACGGCGATTGACACCGTGCTGACGCGCGTCGTCAGCGGACGTCTGGTTCGCACCATCGACAATCAGCTGATCGCGACGCTGCGAGCGCAAGCCGACCGCTTGCTGCCCTACCCGGCGCAGAACTGGTTGACGGCACCGCTGCGGCGGGCCGCGGCCGAGCAAGGGCGCGCGGACCTGCTGTCGCTGCAATCCGGGCAAGTGGGTCCGCTGCTGCGCAAGCGGCGCGCTGAAGAACTGATTGATGCGCTCGTTCGACAGACCGACGACGTGCTGGACCGCATGACGCGGTCACCATGATGGTGGCAGCGTCTCGTCCATTCCGCGCGCACGACCACAGGAACCGCTGATGCTAATTCCCTGTGTCCAGCTCAACGTCTTCTCGACCGGCAGGATCACCTGCGGAGGCACCGGGCCAGGAACGCGAGGATCTCGTCCCGGGCCGTGATCGTGGGTTGACCGCCCTCGTCGATCAGGTGCGCGGTCAGGACACTGTGCGGGCCCGGCACATGCGCCGCGAAGAACGGGGGGACCACCGTGTTGGCCGCGCTGTCGGGAAGGACGCGCGGAATGAAGCGGTCGCCAAGCGCCCCCGCGTACGCAGCAAAACGCTGCGCGCGGCAGAATCTGTCGCCTTCGAATCGATAGGCCAGCACCGTCAGATCGTCCCGTTCAAGCCGTTGCCGTACGGCCTCGATGTCGGCAGCGGAAATCTCGAGGCCGGCGGGGTCGTCGAGCGGCAGCGCGGGTTGCGCCATGACGGGTGCGATCAATGCCGGTTCGAGCATCATCGACAGCGCAAAGTTGCCCGTCCAGCACATGCCGATGGCGCCCACGCCGGGACCACCGCACTCCTGGTGCGCCAATCGTGCCAGCGCGCGCAGCCACTGCGTGACGGGGCTCGATCCGTTGCCGGCGAGTGCACGGAACTCGGCGCTGACACATGCACGCCGGAATATGTCCGCACCTTCGTCGGCCCGCGGAACCGCGCCGTCGCGACCGAACAATGACGGCATGTAGACGGTGAAGCCGGCATCACGCACCCACCGGCTGAATCGCGCCACCTGCGGACTGATGCCCGGCATCTCCGTCATGACGATCACCGCCGGGCCGGCGCCGGCGATGTACACGCGCTTCTTGCGACCGTCGAGCGCAATCTCGCGAATCGTGAAATCCTCGAGGGTATCGTCCTCGTCCAGCGGGCGCATCGTCATCTACGCCGGTAGCGGGTCGGGCCGGACGGCGCGCTGATCCTGCCGCGGCGGCCGTTCGTCCATCAGCCACTGCAGCAGGAATGCCGTGATCCCGATGACGATCAACGCGCCCCATGCGATGTTGTAGTTGCCCATCCGGTCGAAGACAAGGCCACCCATCCACGCGCCGAAGAACGAACCGACCTGGTGACTGAGGAAGACGATGCCATAGAGCGTATTGAAGTGCGTCAGGCCGAAGATCCTCCCGATGATGCCGGTGACCAGCGGCACCACACCAAGCCACAGAAAGCCCATTGTAGCCGCGAACACCAGCGTCGACGCCGCATTCACCGGCATCAGCAGGAACCCGGCGATGAAGACCGTGCGCAGCAGGTAGATCAGCGCCAGCAGGTGCTTCTGGCTGTAGCGCGTGCCAAGCACGCCGAAGGTGTAGGTGCCGATCGCATTGAACATCCCGATGAGCGCAAGCGCGCTGGCACCGACACCGGGCGCGACGCCGCACAGCTGCAGGTAGGCTGGCAGGTAAGTGGCGATGAACACGAGCTGGAAGCCACAGGCAAAGAACGCGAACGTCATGAAGAGATAGCCCCGGTGCGTCAACGCCTGGTGCAGCGCCTGCCGCAGGCTCTGGTTTACGGCTGCGACCGTCGGACCTGCAGGCCGATGTTCGCGGATCGGCAGCGACAGCAGTGCCATGGAAGCCGCAATCGCGGCGAACGCCACCATGGCCACGCGCCAGCCAAAGCCGTCGACCAGGGCCTGCCCGATCGGGGCGATCACCATCGTGCCCAGCGAACCCACCGCCGCGACGATGCCAACGGTCCTTGAGCGGCGCTCGGGCGGCGTCGCGCGCGACACGGCGCCGATCAGCACGCCGAAACCCGTGCCTGCAGTGCCGATGCCCGCCAGGAATCCGGCGATCTGCAGGCCGCCCGGCATGCCCTTTGCAAACGCCATGAGCATTAGGCCTGCGGCATAGATCAATGCAGTACCGATCAGCACCGGCCGCGGACCGAAGCGATCGGCGATGGCACCGACCACGGGCTGCGCGACGCCCCACACGATGTTCTGCATCGCGATCGCAAAGCCGAAGGTCGCCGCCGAGATGCCGAGGTCGAGTGTCATCGGTCGCATGAAGAGACCGAGGCTCTGGCGCAGCCCCATGCAAATCGCGATAATGGCGCCGCTCAGAATGAGCAGCACCAGCATTGCACGGCGTTGTTCTGGATTCGTCATCGAAATTTGTTTCGCGTGCGTCCGGTCGACGCGTTCCGTTCGCGAGTATGCGCGGGGTTGCACTCCGGCCGCGCACCCCGCCTGGATGATCTTTCCACACGTCACGCATGAGGTAGGGGAATGTCTGTTTCCGTCGCACGACTGCCGTCCATGGATCTCATCTACCGGTTCGTCATCGTTGGACGCCGCATGAGCATCACGCTCGCGGCCGGCGACCTGTTCGTCACGCAGTCCGCGGTCAGCCGGCAGATTCACGCGCTGGAGGAAGCGCTCGGCGTGAACCTGCTCGTACGCAGCCACCGCTCCATTGCGTTCACGCCCGAGGGCGAGCGCCTGTTCGAGGCTGCCGATGCGGCGGTGCGCCAGCTGCAGGAAGTGGTGGGCAGCATCGGCGTCGCCCGCGACCGGCGCCCGGTGACAGTGTCGATGCCGACCGGATTCGCGGGCCTGTGGATGTTGCCGCGCATGGGGCATTTCCAGCAGACGCACCCGGACATCGACTTGCGGCTCTCCGCCGTGCCCCGCATCGTGAACCTGCGCAACGAAGGCATCGACCTTGCCGTCCGCTACTGCCCGCGCTCATCTGCGCCAGCGGGATCGATTCGGCTTTTCGGGGAGACCATTGCACCGGTCGCCCATCCATCGCTGGGCGCCAATCTGCTGGATGAACCGGGCACGTTGTCCGGGCATTTCCTGCTGGAGTTCGACGATCCGCACCGCTATCACCTGCAATGGGCCGACTGGCTCACCACGGCGGGCTGGACCCATGCCAAGCCGAAGGGCGTCCTGCGTTTCAACCAGTACGATCAAGTGATCCAGGCCGCCCTGGCCGGCCAGGGGATTGCGCTTGGACGCCTCGAACTCCTCGGCTCACTACTCGCTGACGGTCACCTCGTCACGTTGTCGAAGCCGCGGCGCGCGGCGGACAACGAGTACGCGAACTGGCTTGTCCAGGGCGATGATGCACCGCGTGAGGACGTCCTGCGGGTGATCGCATGGATCCGCGCGCAGGTTGCCGTCATGGACTCCTGCGAGCCTTGATCCGCGGATCGGGCGGGCGCGACTGTGTATTGATGTACGTCGCGAGATCCCATGCCTGCTGGTCGGTGAGCGTGTTGCCCTGCCCCAGCGGCATGTTCGCCTTGATGAAGGCCGCGGCGGTCGCGACGGTGTGCATGCCGGCGCCACCGTTGTAGGAATCGCGTCCCCATACCGGCGGAAACGAATACACGGCGCCCGACTTCAGTCCCTGCCCTGTCGCGCCATGGCACGCCGCGCAGTGCGTGGCGTAATCGGTCTTGCCACGTGATGCATCCGGTGGCAGCGAAGGTGTTGCGACCGCAGGGTAGCCGCGGCCCGCGAGGTGCGCGCCCACCGGCGCGCCGGTGGCCAGCCAGAACGAGTAAGCGGTCAGCGCGGTGATCACTTCGCTGTCGAGCGGCGGCATCGTGCCGTTCATCGAGTAGCGGAAGCAGCCATCGAGGCGCTCGACGAACGTGTTGACCTGCTTCGTCTTGTCGCGGAACGCCGGGTACGCGACATAGGCCGCCCACAGCGGCGCCGAACCGGCCTTGCGCCCTGCATCGAGGTGGCAGTCGACGCAATTGAGTCCGTTGCCGACGTACTTCTTCGCGTACTTCTGCGTGTTGACGAAGACGTCCTTGCCGAAGCGGATGATGTCGCCCAGCGGCGATTCCGGAATGGCGGATTCCGGTGGTGGCGTGAACGCGACGGGATTCGCAGGTGATGGCGGCAGCGGTCCGGCATCGGGCAGCGCCGCGATGACCGGCGCACCCCACAACGCCAGCAGCAGCGTGAAGGATGTGCGCATGATCATGACGTGGTGCCGGCCTTCAGCACCGACAACGGCTTCAAGTCGCCGACGTCGATGCGCGCGCGGTTGGCTTCCGGCGCTGCCAGCGGCGTGGTCGCGGTCATCGTGGCGGCGCTGCGCCGCGCCAGGTCCTTGTAACTCTGCGTGCCCTCGATCTTCCACGCCAGCTCCTGGTCGGTGAGTTCGCGGATCAATTTTCCCGGCACGCCGGCCACCAGCATCCGCGGCGGCACGACGAAGCCGGCCTTCACAAAGGCCATCGCGGCGACCATCGCCGATTCGCCGATCACGGCGTTGTCGTTGACGACGGCGTTCATGCCCACGAGCGCGTTACGCTGCACGATGCATCCGTGCAGCACCGCGCCATGACCGATATGCCCGTCCTCCTCGACGATCGTATCGGTGCCGGGGAAACCGTGCATCACACACGAGTCCTGCACATTGGCCCCCGCCCGCACCTCGAGGCGCCCGAAGTCGCCACGCAGGCTGGCGCAGGGGCCGATGTAGACACCGGGTCCGATGATCACGTCGCCGATCAGCACCGCAGAAGGGTGCACATAGGCGGTGGGGTCGACCACCGGCGTGATGCCGTCGATCGCGTAGACAGTCAGTTTCATTGCGAGCCTCCGTTCAGTCGAGCCAGACGCGCGCATTGCGGAACATCCGCATCCACGGCGATGCATCGCCCCAACCGGGCGGACGCCAGGACATCTGCACGCTGCGATGCACGCGCTCGGGGTGCGGCATCAGGATCGTATAGCGGCCATCGGGCGTGGTGAGCCCGGTGATGCCCTGCGGCGAGCCGTTGGGGTTGTGCGGATACTGTTCGGTCGTCGCGCCGCGCGCGTCGATGTAGCGCAGCGACACCAGCGGCTGCGCCGCCGCCAGCGCGGCGGCATCCGGGAATGCCGCGTAGCCTTCACCGTGCGCCGTCACCACCGGCAGGCGGCTGCCTTCCATGCCGTTGAAGAACAGCGACGGTGACGACATCACCTCGATCAATGCAAGTCGTCCTTCGAACTGTTCGGAGCGGTTGCGCAGGAACCGGGGCCACACCGCGGCACCGGGAATCAGGTCGCGCAGGTTGCTCATCATCTGGCAACCGTTGCAGACGCCGAGCGCAAACACATCGGGACGCGCGAAGAACGCGGCAAAGCCCTCGGTCAGCTGCGGATTGAAGCGGATGGACTTGGCCCAGCCCTCGCCGGCGCCCAGCACGTCGCCGAATGAAAAGCCGCCGCACGCGACGAAGGCCTTGAAGTCGGCGAGCGAGTGCCGGCCCTGCGCCAGGTCGCTCATGTGCACGTCGAAGGCCGCAAACCCCGCGCGGTCGAAGGCGGCGGCCATTTCCACCTGGCCATTGACGCCCTGCTCGCGCAGGATCGCGATGCGCGGCCGCGCGCCGGTGGCGACGTAAGGCGCGGCGATGTCGGCACCGGCATCGAAGGTCACCCGCGGCGTCATGCCCGGTGCGTGGTCGTCGCTCAACGCGTCGTACTCCTGCACCACGACCGCCGGGTTGTCGCGTGCCATCTGCATCGCATGCGACGTGGCGGACCACGCACGCTGCAGGTCGACGCGCGCTTCATCCAGCACGGCGGCGCCGCGATGGGCGATCGTCACGTGATCGGTGGCGTTGCGCGTCCCGACGATGGCGGCGGCAAGACCGGCATCCTGCGCAGCGCGCACCAGCGCGGCGGCATCATTGGCGCGCACGGCCACGACCGCGCCCAGTTCCTCGGCAAAGAGCGCGGGCAGCGTGCCCGCGGCGATGCCGTCGAGCGAGATGTCGAGGCCGCAATGATTGGCAAACGCGATCTCGGCCAGCGCGGCGAACAAGCCACCATCGGCCACGTCGTGATACGCAATGATTTCGCCCTGCTTCGCGTGATGCTGGATGAACGCGAAGAACGACGCCAGCCGCTGCGGATCGTCGAGATCCGGTGCCTCGTTGCCGAGCTGCCCGAACACCTGCGCGAGGGCGGAGCCGCCCAGCCGCCGCAGGCCACCGGCAAGATCGACCAGCACGAGGCTCAAGACACCGTCATCCTGCGGCAGCCAGGGCGTCAGCGTGCGCCGTACATCGACGACCGGCGCAAAGGCCGATACGACGAGCGAGATGGGCGCCGTCACCGCCTTGTCGCCCTCGCCGTCGGTCCACGTCGTGCGCATCGACATCGAATCCTTGCCGACGGGAATGGACAATCCGAGTTGCACGCAGGTGTCGATGGCGACGGCATGCACGGTGTCATACAACGCAGCATCTTCGCCCGGATGCCCGGCCGGCGCCATCCAGTTGGCGGACAGTTTGATGTCCGACAGCTTCGCGATCGGCGCGGCGGCGATGTTGGTGATGGCCTCCGCGACGGCCATGCGCCCGGACGCCGGCGCGTCGATCAGCGCGAGCGGCGTGCGTTCGCCCACCGCCATCGCCTCGCCGGTGTAACCCTTGAAATCCATCAGCGTGACCGCGACGTCGGCCACCGGCACCTGCCACGGCCCGACCATCGGGTCGCGCGCGCACAGGCCGCCCACCGTACGATCGCCAATCGTGATGAGAAACGTCTTGTCCGCCACCGCGGGCAACTGCAGCACGCGATAAGCGGCCTCGCGGACGGTGATCCCGGTCAGTTCCAGCGCCGGCAGCACGCGCGCGACATGCTGCACGTCGCGCAGCATCTTCGGCGCCTTGCCGAGGATCACGTCGAGCGGCACATCCACCGGATGATTGGCGAACAGCGCATCACCCACCTGCAGGTGGCCTTCGGCATTGGCCGTACCGACCACGGCAAACGGACACCGTTCGCGCGCGCACAGCGCGGTGAATGCGGGTAGCGAGCCGGGCGCGATCGCCAGCACATAGCGCTCCTGTGCCTCGTTGCACCAGATCTCGCGCGGCGCCATGCCCGATTCCTCGCTGGGAATGGCGCGCTGGTCGAAGGTGCCGCCCGCGTCGCCGCCGTGCACCAGCTCGGGCAATGCATTCGAAAGTCCGCCCGCGCCGACGTCGTGCAGCGAGAGGATCGGATTGGCGGCGCCCCGTTGCCAGCAACGGTCGATCACTTCCTGTGCGCGACGCTCCATCTCCGCGTTGCCGCGCTGCACGGAATCAAAATCGAGGTCGGCCGTGTTGACGCCCGTGGCCATTGATGACGCGGCGCCACCGCCCATGCCGATCAGCATGCCGGGGCCGCCCAGCTGGATCAGCAGCGTGCCGGCGGGCAGCGGACGCTTGTGCGTGTGGTCGGCGCGGATGTTGCCGACACCACCGGCCAGCATGATCGGCTTGTGATAGCCGCGCCACTCGCCGCCGACATACAGCTCGAACGTGCGGAAATAGCCGGCAAGGTTGGGCCGGCCGAACTCGTTGTTGAATGCGGCGGCCCCGATCGGGCCGTCCTGCATGATGGTGAAGGCCGACGCGATGCGCTCGGGCTTGCCTACCGGCGGCGGACTGCCCGCAATGGCGCCCTCCCACGGCTGCGGCAGTCCGGGGATGCGCAGGTGCGATACCGAGAAGCCGTTGAGACCCGCCTTGGGCTTGGCACCGATGCCGGTGGCGCCTTCGTCGCGGATCTCGCCGCCCGCGCCGGTGGCGGCCCCCGGAAATGGCGCAATGGCCGTCGGATGGTTGTGCGTCTCCACCTTCATCAGCGTGTGCGTGAGTTCGTCCGCCGCGCCGTAGTGCCCGCCTTCGCGCGGATAGAAGCGGGCGACCGTGCCGCCCTCCATCACCGCGGCATTATCGGAGTAGGCGACGACCGTGCCTGCCGGATGCGCGCGATGCGTTTCGCGGATCATCCCGAAGAGGCTCAACGGCTGTGGCGTGCCATCGACGATCCAGTCGGCGTTGAAGATCTTGTGCCGGCAATGTTCGGAGTTGGCCTGCGCGAACATCATCAGCTCGACATCGGTGGGGTCGCGCTGCAACTGCCGGAAATGCAGGTCGAGGTAGTCGATCTCGTCGGGGGCGAGTGCCAGGCCCAGCGACGCATTGGCGTCGACCAGCGCCGCGCGACCCCCGGCATGCAGCGGGATCGTGGTCAACGGCGGCGGCGGCATGTGCGCGAACAACGACTGCACATCGTCGACATCGAACAGCACCGCTTCGGTCATCCGGTCGTGGAGCAGCGGCGCCAATGCAGCCAGTACTGCCGGATCACGGATGCCGGCGACCTCAAAGGCAATCCCGCGCTCGATGCGCTCAATCTGGTCAAGGCCACA
>JANNNM010000682.1:0-8963 GCA_031398535.1 Betaproteobacteria bacterium
GTGCCGCATGCGCTTCGTTCAACGTCCTGGCCGCGTGGCAATTCGCGGCACGGGTCGTGGCGTCGTAACGCTGGCGTCATCGTTGCCGCTCAATCGAACTCTCGTCGCCGCGACTGCGCACCATGTTCAACGGCGTGGCACGCGCGTATCGTGGTGCCGTATGCGCTCCGTTGATCGTGGTGGCATGGTCGCCGTTAGCGGCCCAACTCGGCGGTCAACCGGACGCGCCGGCACGCGGCTTCTCCTTGGCGAGCAGCCGTCGGCGCGCCGGTTACCTTGGTACGTTAGGCATCGCACAGATCAGGAACCGAAGCATGAATAGAGAACTGGTAAAAAATGGACTTATTGCGGCCGCAATTATGAACATATGCGGCGTTCTTGTTTTTTCACGTGCATTTACCAATGTCGCCGTTAACAATGCCGACCCCGTTGTAATGTCAAACTTTGGGTTACTGATGATTGTTGTGTGGGGTCTGGCCTATCTGGGCGCGGCGACAATCAATTCAAGAATAAAGTGGTTGGCAGGCGCCTTTGCTGTGGAGAAACTTGTCTATGTTTTTGTTTGGGTTGTGTGGCTTTCAAAAAACAGCCTCGTACAACTCTATTCTGTGGATCTGTTCGCTGGAGTGTTTTTTAGTATCTATGGCCTAAACGATTTGGTGTTTATGCTGTTCTTTCTAGGGGTGTTCTTAACGCAGAACGCTGACAGCCATGCCCAACAATTCGTTCAAACGGACAGGCCCTGACGGGCCTGCCGCCTAACGCAAACGTTAGACTGCGCATCGATGTCGAACGCCGACCAAGCGACACGCTCTTGGGAAATCGCGAGATACGTGGTGGAACTGCGCTGGCGCGTTCCACGAACATGGGGTGAAACAAACCTACCGCACGCGGGACGCTTCTATGCATGGGTACTGTTCGGTTCGCCGGTGCGAAGGTTTTGGAGTTTCACGGAAGCCACCGGCGTATTTGGTGCAGGCGGCGTCGAGACTACCGAACTCGCACTGCTTGCGCCTGATCCCGCGGTGGCCGACCCGCAGTTTGAGAACGACGAGACGTTTGCACTATCACGTACGGGTGTCGCTGCCCATGGGCGGGTGCTCCGGCGAAAAGTATGCGGCTGAAACGGCCTGAAGGATCAAGCTTGAAGATCACGCAACAGTGGTCTAACCCAGCGGTCAACTCGGACGCGCCGGTTCAGGACTTCTCTACTGTCACCGCTACCGACGGCACGCCGGTTCTCTAGTTCCGTCAGGTCCCACTGACACAACTCGCGGCATCTTGCTTTCCTCTCCTTAACGAAATGAAGGCACCAGGCAGCCCCGTTCATCGGCACATCTTTCCAGGTGCCACCCACTCGTGGGACAAGCCGAGCCTTCCGGCACGCGGCAATTTGTATAACGAGCAGGTCACGAAGGAGGCAACATAGAGAATGTTCACCTTTCTTTCCCAGTAGCGCTAGCGGTTGCCGCCGCGGGGCCCAACCCTGTCTTGCACCGGAGCCGCCTTCGGCGAGCCGGTGAACTCAAGAATCGGTTCTGGCAGCGCTGGGCGGCGCCCGGTTCCGCGCCGCTGAACGCGCGACAAGCGAATCTGGTCAACCGGTTGCTCGATGGCTTGGAGGGCAAGCTCACCAGCAGCAAGTGGGCTGCGATCGCAAAGTGTTCGCCGGACACCGCCCTGGGCGACATCACCGACCTGCTGGCTCGCGGTGTCTTGCGGAAATCAGACGCGGGCGGACGCAGCACCAGCTACGAGTTGAACGATGCATCGAAGCAGGACGACCATCGAGCAGTCCCGCGCCGAGGTTGCTCACCATCCAGGATCATTCCGGCGGAACGATGAAGCCCAAAAGAAAACGGCCCCGCGAAGGGGCCGTCATTCTTGATGATGGTGGAGGTGGCGAGAATCGAACTCGCGTCCGAAGGCGCTCCACAGTCAGGACTACATGCTTAGTCGCGTCATTGTGCTCTCATCTCCGAACCGTTGACGGACAGACGGCGAGAAGACCAGTCACCTAGATTTAGCACCTTGCCCAAGTGACCCGGGCGGGCGCGATCGCTCAAAATGTCCTTGCTGTGTACTACCCTCTTGCGAGGTTCACCCGGGCTGAGCGCCGCCCGGTGCAAGGTCCGGCGGGATTAAGCCGCCAGAGCGTAGTTTTCGTCGTTCGCAGTTATGTTTGCGATTGCCAAAGATTTACGAGGATTGACGCCTCGGCATGCCCCAAGCTGCTTCACTACCCCCGTCGAAACCAGATCACCCCCGGAGATCGATGGGTGCCGCGCGGTGCCTTGCGCAGCACGACTCCTAACATTGTACCAGCGCGGGCGCTGGCCATCGTCTTACCTAACTCCAATGTGGGGACCAGGGGGTGGATATCAATGGCGCCGGGCGATGGGGGCGAATGCTCGCCTGTCGCCGACAGGTTGCCACCGGTCGTTTGGCCGCGGTGGGCACGCGTTACCCACCGCCTCGCCCATGTAAGATATTAAGCCCCTGAACCCGCGTCGTACCTATGCCTACTTCGACCCTTTCGCCCATCATCCCCGTGATCCTTTCCGGAGGCGCCGGCACGCGTCTGTGGCCACTGTCGCGGGAGGCCGCACCCAAGCCCTTCATGCCGCTGCCGGATGGCGAAACGCTGCTCGGCAAAACGGGCCAGAGGGCGGTGACGCTGCCCAACACCCGCGGCCTCATCACCGTCACCAACCGCGACTACTACTTCCACACGAAGGACGTCTACGCAGGGCTTGGGGCAGCTGAACCGAAGGAGGCCTGCTACCTGCTGGAACCGTTCGGTCGCAACACGGCGCCGGCCATTGCGGTGGCAGCGCTGCTGGTACGCGCCCGCTACGGCGACGACGCCGTGATGCTGGTGCTCGCCGCCGATCACCTGATTCGCGACCAGGCCGCATTTGCGGTGGCCGTGGAACTGGCGGCGACGCAGGCGCGTGCCGGCCGCCTTGCCACCTTTGGCATCACGCCTACGCTCCCTGAGACGGGATTCGGCTACATCGAATGCGGTGACGCGATCGGCGAGCGCAGCTTTCAAGCCGCGCGCTTCGTCGAGAAGCCGCCGCTGGCCAAGGCCCGCGACTACCTCGCTGCCGGCAACTACGTCTGGAATGCGGGCATGTTTGCCTTCACCCCGCGCGCCATCATGGCGGCGTTCGAGCGTTATGCACCGGCCGTGGCCGCCACCGCGCGTACCGTGTGGCAACCGCTTGCGGCGCACGCGAACGATCCGATGCTGGTCATCGACGCCGGCAGTTTCGCGGCGGCACCCGACCTGTCGCTGGACTACGCTGTGATGGAAAAGGCGGCGGCGGATGGCCAGGTCGCGGTGATTCGCGGCACGTTCGATTGGAGCGACGTCGGCTCGTGGCAGGCGGTCTCGGAATTGTCGGATGCGGATGCGCACGGCAACCGTGGCAGCGGCGAACGGGTGGCCATCGACACGCGCGGCACATTCGTGCACGCGGAGGACCGCGTCGTGGCCACCATCGGCATCGAGAACCTGGTCATCATCGACACCACCGATGCGTTGCTGATCGCCCATCGCGATCATTTGCAGCGGGTCAAGGAAGTGGTCGGCGAATTGAAGGCGCGCGGCCATGAGTCGTACAAGATCCACAAGACGGTGTCGCGGCCGTGGGGCACCTACACGGTGCTGGAAGGTGGTCCCGGCTTCAAGATCAAGCGCATCGAGGTGAAGCCGGGCGCGTCCCTGTCGTTGCAACTGCATCACCGGCGCACCGAGCACTGGGTCGTGGTGCGCGGGGTCGCGCGCGTCACCTGCGGCGAGCGTGAGTTCGACGTGCCGGCCGGGGAGTCGACCTACATACCGGTCGAGACCAAGCACCGGCTCGAGAACCGGACCACGGACGTGCTGGCGATCATTGAAGTGGCGTGCGGCGATTACATCGAGGAGGACGACATCGTCCGCTTCGACGACAAGTACGGCCGGGCGCCAGCCGCCTAGGCGTTTTCGCGTAGCATTCGGCGATGGCCACGCCATCCCTGCCGCTCGCCGAGGTTGCCCGTGCCGACATGCCCACGCTCGGTGGCGGCGATGTCGTCAATCGCGAGCACTCGCGACTCATGGCAGGTCGGGTCCGGCAAAGCCTCATCGTTCTTGCGCTGTGCGCCATCGTGGCCGGGGCCGCCTACTGGATGCATCGCGCCGTCGAGCAGTCGTTGCGCGACCTGCGCGCGCAAGGCCTGCCGGCACTGCTCGAGGCCAAGACGAAGTCGCTTGAGGTCTTCATCGCGGAGCGCCGCGCGGATGCCGAGCGGTGGGCGCGGGATGGACAAGCCACGGCATTGACGCTCGACCTGGTCCGGCGAAATCCGCAGATGCAATCCGGCGAGCTCTGCCGCAGTCCCGAAGGCGTGGCCTGGCGCGAGCGCTTCACCAGCATCGTCCGCGACGACGGCGTGGCCGCGGTCAATGCCGTGAACCGCAACGGCCGCATCATCGCGTCGACATTGCCCGAACTCTGCGGCCTGCAGGCGCAGCCGCGCACGGCGGCACCGGCACTCGCGCAGGTGTTTGGCGGCCGCACGCAGTTCATCCGGCCGTTTTCCACGGATTCGCAGCTGGTCGCCGCGCAGCCGTTTCGCAATGCCCGTCCGCTGGCGTGGGTCGAGACGCCGGTACGCGATGCGTCCGGCACGGTGGTGGCGGCGCTGGGCTTTGCAACGTATGTCGATCGTGACTTCGACAGCATCCTGTCGACGGCCCGCCCCGGCGACACCGGCGAGGCCTATGCGTTCGATGAGACCGGCACGTTGCTGTCGGACGTCCGCGACGTGCGTGGACTGCGCGATGCGGGACTGTTGCCGGACGGCAGCAGTCGCACGGCCTTCGTGCTGAAACTGCGCGACCCGGGGTCCGAACTTGGGATTGGAAACGCACCCGTCGGCGCGACCACCGAGTGGCCGCTGACCCGCCCCGTGGCGCTGGCGCTGGCCGCCAGTGCAGCGCCGGCCGGCGGCGTCCCGTTGCGCGGCGTCCAGCTCGACCCGTATCGCAACTATCGCGGCGCGGAAGTGATCGGCGCATGGCGGTGGCTGCCGGACGAGCGGATGGGCGTCGTCGCGGAAGTGGGCCTTGACGAAGCCTATGCGCCGTTGCGCTACGTGCGCCACGCGCTGGCGGGCGTTCTGGCGCTGCTGGTGCTGACGGCGGGCTGGGCGATGTGGTCGACGCTGACGCTGTCGAGGCTGATGCGTGAGCCCGCGGCGGGGCGCAAGATCGGCGCGTACCGGCTTGAACGGGAACTGGCGCAAGGCGGCACGGCAACGGTCCACCTGGCGCGCCACGCGCTGCTGAAGCGCCCCACGGCCGTCAAGATCCTGAAGCGGCACATGGCCACGGATGAAATCGCCGCGCGCTTCGAGCGCGAAGTGCGGTTGGTCAGCGAGCTGCGGCATCCGAACACGATCGAGATCTACGACTACGGCCACACGCCCGATGGCCTGCTGTTCTACGCGATGGAGTTCGTCGACGGCCTCACGCTCGAGGCGCTGGTCGCCTCCGAAGGCCCGGTGCCGCTCGAACGCATGCGGCACATCATCCTGCAGGTATGCGCAGCGCTCACCGAAGTGCATGCCAAGGGGATGATCCACCGCGACATCAAGCCCGACAACGTGATGGTGTGCGAGCGCGGCGGCGAGTTCGACTTCGTGAAGCTGCTCGACTTCGGCATCGTCAAGCGCATCGAGGTGGCGGCCAATGCCGACGTCCGCGAGAATCGCGTGCTGACGCGCCAGGTGCGGTTGCTGGGCACGCCCGCCTACATGGCGCCGGAGCGCATCGGCCAGCCGTCGGGGGTGGATGCGCGTGCCGATATCTATGGCGTCGGCGCACTGGTGTTTTTCCTGGTGGCGGGGCGGCCGCCTTTCGTCGGCACCGACGAGGCCGAACTGTTGCGCGAGGTGATCGCCACGCCGGTACCGCGACTTTCGTCCCTTGTACCCGGCACGCCGGCCGCGCTGGATGATCTGGTGGCAGCGTGTCTTGCGAAGTCGCCCCGGGAACGTCCGGGCAGCGTGCGCGATATCGCGGCCGTACTGGAGGGCTTGCGACTGCCGCCGTGGACGCGCGAGGATGCACGCCTATGGTGGGAGTCGTGGCGCGACCGCGCCGCGTAGGCGACTACGCGAGGACGTCGGGATCGAGCTGTCGCTGCAACCGCGCCATCTGGTCCTTCAGCAGCAGCTTGCGGCGCTTCAACCGGCGCAGCTGCAACTCGTCGTGCGCGGCATCGGCCGCCAGCCGCGCGATCGCGGTGTCGAGGTCGCGGTGCTCGAGCGTCACCTCCACCAGCCGCTGCTGCAACGCGACGCGATCGGGATTGCCGATGGCGTCGTGCATCGTGTCGTCGTTATCGCTCAATCGGTCCCCGCCACGGCTGCTTCCTCGACGTCGCGTCGCGCCCGTCCATAGCGGCTGGTGAGCCAGATGCCGACCAGGATCAGCGCGATGCCGGCGACGTGATACGGCATCAACCGTTCATTCAGGAATACCCACGCCAGGATGATGCCGAATACCGGCATCAGGTGCACAAAAAGCCCGGTGACGCTGGCACCCAGCACCTCCACGCCACGGTTCCAGAAGAGATACGCCAGCACCGACGAAAACAACGCGACCGACACCAGCGCCGCAAGGTTGACCCAGGACCACGCGACGTAGCGGCCGAGCGCCATCTCGGCCAGCCAGAACGGCAGCACGCACAAGTTGCCGATGATCGCCACCACCAGCAGGAACGACATCACGTTGAGGCCTGCCGGGCGCCACCGCAACCCGATCGTGTACGCGGACCACATCGCCATCGACAGGATGATGAAGAAGTCGCCGATGTTGAGCCGGAAGTGCAGCAGCGCCTGCAGGCTGCCTTGCGTGATGATCGCCAGCACGCCGCAGAGCGAGATGGCGACACCGAGCAACTGGATCGGGGTCAATCGTTCGCGCAGGAACACCCACGAGAACGTGATGATCATCACCGGGATGAACGAGTTGAGGATGACGCCGTTGGTCGCCGTCGTGTAATTGAGGCCGAGATACGCCAGCGCGTTGTGGATGCCGACGCCGACGGCGCCCAGCACCAGCATCACCTTCCAGTTACGCCGCAGGGTGGGCCAGTCGCGGCGCACATGCGGCCACGCAAATGGTGCCAGGATCAGAATGGCGAAGAGCCAGCGGAAAAAGGTCATCGCCATCGGCGGGATGTCGGCCGCAAGGCCCCGCCCGATGATCCAGTTGCAGGCCCAGAAGAAGGGGGTGAGCGTCAGCAGGATGTACGCGGAGGTGCGACGCTCGAGTGCCATCCGGCGAGTATAAGCTGTCGCACCGGCTCCGGGCCGCCATGGGCGCGGCCGGTATAATCTGCGCTTGAATACGCTCTCCACACCGCCGCTCGCGCCCCCGGTCTCTCCCGCTAACGTTGCTCCACTGCCCGCGCTGATTCCGGCGCCGCCCGACGCCGGCCGGAAGCTGAGCGCCGGCCCCTTCGCCGGCTCGTCCGACGCGCTGGCGCTGGCGCAGATGGCGCGGCAATGCGTCGCCACCGCGCGGATGCTGACGGTGCTCTCCGCCGACCCGCAATCGGCGCAGCGCCTGGCCGAAGAAATCGCGTGGTTCGCGCCGGAACTGCGTGTGGCGCTGCTGCCCGATTGGGAGACGCTCCCCTACGATCATTTCTCGCCACACCAGGATCTTGTGTCCGAGCGGCTCGCAGCGCTGTATCGCGCATCGCGCGGCGAATGCGACGTGCTGGTCGTGGCGGCCACGACGGCGCTGTACCGGCTGGCGCCGCCGTCGTACCTCGCGGCCTTCACGTTCTTCCTGTCGCAGCGCGAGCAGCTCGATGTCGAGGGCCTGCGCGCGCAGCTGGCGCTGGCCGGCTACTCGCATGTCACGCAGGTGGTGTCGCCCGGCGAGTTCAGCATCCGTGGCGGATTGATCGACCTGTTCCCGATGGGCTCGGCGCTGCCCTACCGCATCGATCTCTTCGACACCGAGATCGAGAGCATCAAGACCTTCGACGTCGACACGCAGCGCACGTTGTATCCGGTGCAGGATGTGCGGCTGCTGCCGGCGCGCGAGTTTCCGCTGGACGACACGGGCCGCACCCGCTTCCGTACGCGCTTTCGCGAAGTGTTCGAGGGCGACCCGTCGAAGTCGGCGCTGTACAAGGACATTTCACAGGGCGTGGTGCCGGGCGGCATCGAGTACTACCTGCCGCTCTTCTTCGAGCACACCGCCACGCTGGCCGATTACCTGCCCGCTTCCGCCGTCGTTGCGCTGCATGGCGACATCGATGGCGCGATCGATCACTTCTGGCAGGACACCGAATCGCGCTACCGGCTGCTGCGCGGCGACAAGGCGCGCCCGCTGCTGCCGCCCACGGAACTCTTCCTGCCGCAGGATGCGTTCAACGGTGCGATCAAGCCCTTCGCGCGAATGGTGATCGTCCGCGAAGGCCACGGCCCCACCGCGGCGTTGCCCACCGTGCAGGTGGACCGCCGCGCGCCCGATCCGCTGGCGTTGTTGAAGCGCCATCTGGCGGCCACGAAGGCGCGCGTGGTCATCGTCGCGGAAAGCCCGGGGCGCCGCGAGACAATGCAGCAGTACTTCTCCGAGTACGGCGTGATGCCCGCGCTGGTGGAGTCATTCGCCGACATTCTCGCATCGAGCGGTCGGCTGCTGTTGACGGCGGCACCGCTGGCGTCGGGGTTCGACTGGCCGGGCGGCAAGCTGGCCTTCGTCACCGAGGCCGAGCTGTATGCGGGCGTGGTCCGCCGCAGCGCGCGCGAGGCCACGCGGCGCTCGAACGTCGACGCCATGCTGCGCGACCTCTCGGAAGTGCGCATCGGCGATCCCGTCGTCCACGAACAGCACGGGATCGGGCGTTATCTCGGGCTGGTCACGCTCGACATGGGCGAGGGACCGGCCG